>JAAYOS010000194.1 GCA_012520195.1 Clostridiales bacterium
CCAAAAATGTAACCAAAAGGCAGACCAAATATCGTAATCCAGATGTTTTCGCGCAGTACCAGCCTTTTCATCTCCTTCCTATAAAAACCTAAAACTTTCAGCGTCGCGAGCTCACGGATGCGCTCATAATAGTTCATTCGCCCCAGCACCATCATGACTGCAAAGGCAAGCAGACCGGAAAACGCTATTAGAATAACCTGGAAACTTTGCAAAGCTTCTAAAATGGTGAGCATATTACTGCGCATTTCATCCTTAGTTTCAACCAGTGAAATTCTCGGATCATTTTTCAGTTTGTTCAAGTCAAGCCCCTGCCCGTTTATTAGCAGTGTCCTTATCAGGAACGGGAGATTTGACACCTTTGAAAATGCGGTTTTGCCCATGTAGATCTCATTCCCAACAGGGAAATCCACGATATTGGCAACCTTAAGCGATATGACTATTCCATCAAGCCGTTCAGCTACGAGCTTATCACCTACATCAACACCGAGTGCGTCCGCCATCCTCGGAGTGATTAGTACTCCATCCTCAGGCAAATGAACCTCATTGCCATTCATGTCCTTAAAGTTGAGGCTTTTTTGCCCCTCATCCATCACGACTATGTAGGGGCTTTGCACATTGCCGTTTTCTCCATACAGATATACGCTGAATGCCATAGTTGCGTCGATATTCTGCGCACTTTTTAACATGTCATAAATGTCGGAAAGCTGTTCCGCAGGCAAGGAAGTTCTGAGTTTTATCTCCAGGTTATACTGAACTGTATCATTAAAAGCTTTGTCAAGCATTGCGTTAATTGAGTTCATTAGCCCAAAGCCGCACAAAATAAGAGAAGTTGAGCCGATAATACCGACAAGACCCATGAGCATCCGTACTTTACTGCGAAAAAGATTCCTTGCCACCATTTTTCCGCTGAAACTTAAGCGCTGCCAAAAAGGTGAGATTTGTTCCAACAAAATTCGGTGGCCATGCGCCGGCGGCTTTGGCCGCATTAGTGCGGCAGGTGTCGATTTCAGTGATTTACGGCAGGAGAGCATCGCCGCACCACAGGTAACTACCGCCACACAAAGTACTGGCATGAAGAAATGAGGCGTAAAGGATGCAACACCGGTCTTGTCTATAGTGTAATAGGTGATTCCAATACCATACAGGGATTCTGCAATCAGGTATCTGGCTATGACCCATCCTATAACCATGCTCGGAATAGTGTTCAAAACCCCAAAAAGCGCGTATCGTCCTGTGATTTCCTTTTTGGAGTAGCCTAAAGAACGAAGTGTTCCCAAATGCTGGCGTTGATTCTCCATCATGCGGGATACGGTAATCCATGTCACAAGAGCCGCTGTCAGAAAAAATGCGATAGAAAACATTAATCCAATTTGTTTCAGACCAGTCATTGCGTCTGCAACCTTACGGTAGCTTGTTTGGTGGTGGCGGCTGAGAATATTTACACCTTCCAGCTTTTCTCGCACTTTCTTCGAGATTTCTTCTTGTGATAGATTAGATCCATCATTTACTGTAAGGATAATTTCATTAAAAGTAACTTCTGGTAAAGACGAAGCATTAGTGTATGCAAAACCATATTTACGGTAATCAGGAATAGTTAAGCCTTCCGGTGCGTAATAGACGTATTCCGCATTGCGAACAATCCCTTTGATCAGCCACTGCGTCTGCTTTACCCCTTCTCCCGCTGTAATCATATCACCGACTGACAACTCATGAACCGCAGCAAAGCGACTGTCCAGTAAAAGAGCGTTTACTTCACTTCCGTCCAGTCTGCTGCCTTCCAAAAGCTCCGGTATATTGATTCTGGTTGTTTCATCAACGGCATGTATATGCAGAACCGAGTTTGATGCTCCAGGAAGAGTAATGTCAGTTACCTTCCGACGCTGAACATCTTCAATTTCGTCCAGAGACCTAATGTTATCCAGGTCAGAATCAGTAACTTCAGCTTTATAAATCCAGTAATCAGCGAGGTTTGATTGCATATAATAATCGGCAACTTCGTTTTCAACCGTGCTTACATATAGATTGATACCACTGAACAAAGCAATTCCAAGGGAACATATACATACAATTGCCAATAATGACCAGCGGTTTTCCAGAATATCACGAAAAATCTTTTTTTGCAGCATTGTCACCATTTGATTCCCTCCAAATCTGCCGGATAATCCTGTACGCACTCTTTAACTACCATGCCGTTTTTCATTTCAATTAACCGATCGGCAATTGGAGCGACAAGAGAATTATGCGTGATGATTATCACCGTTTTTCCCATTTTACGGCTGATATCGGACAAAACTTTCAGAACCGTTTTACCCGTTTCGGTATCCAGTGCCCCGGTGGGTTCATCACATAGCAGTAAATCGGGGTTTTTACATATTGCTCTTGCGATAGCGACACGCTGCTGTTCACCTCCGGAAAGCTGGGATGGAAAATTGTTAATCCTATCCCCTAAGCCGACAATACGCAGGGCTTCTTCCGGTTCCAACGGTGATTTGCAAACCTGCTTAGCCATCTCCACGTTTTCAGCCGCAGTCAGATTAGGTATAAGGTTATAGAACTGAAAAACGAATCCTATTTTATATCGACGGTAGTCAGTCAATTCGAACTCGTTCATCGCAGTAATATCCTTACCGTCGAAATAAATTTTTCCGGACGTGACGTTCTCCATGCCGCCTAAAAGATTGAGTACTGTGGTCTTACCCGCGCCGGAAGGTCCGAGAATAATACCAAGCTCACCGTTCCGGAATTGAAAAGATACCTGCTTTACAGCGTGAATGGTTATCTCGCCCGTCTTGTAATCTTTGCTAACGTTATCAAAAATAATATCTGCCAAAATTGACTCTCCTTTCGTATTTATGAACTTTATATTCTTTCTCGGTACATATATTACCATACACTATTTGACTTGTCAATCATAAAATGATATATTATTTACATAACGGATTTATAAAGTTCATATTTTTGAGAGGTGACCTGATGGACGGATTTGAAAAGAGAAGAAATGATAAAAAAGAAATCATTATGCAAACTGCCATAGAACTATTCAATAAATATGGGTTTGAGAAGGTAACTATGACCGAAATTGCGGAAAAAGCCCATGTTTCCAAGGTGTCGATATATAACTTCTTCGAGAGCAAAGACAATCTGCGCCGCATTATTATTAAGAATATTATAGATAAAAGTCTTGAAGAAACAAAAACACTTGTCAAAAAAGAATGTAATTTTATTGACAAAATGAGAGAATATCTGGAAGACAGAATCATCTATGGCAGCCAACACGATATGGAATTCTTTTTTAATGCTGTGGAAAGCGACACAGTTCTCCGCCAATATTTCGATGATTTCAATATAGAAAACAAGCGCCTGATCTCAAGCTTAATCAAGGAAGGAAAGAAAGCCGGTTATTTTTCAGCGGATATCTCTGATAATGCGATAGAAATTTATATTGATATCTTCTACAACTATTTTCTCCACAACAGAAAAATCCGCACAATTCTTGAGCGTAATCCCAATCTTGTGGAGGAGATCAACCTGCTGTTTCTTGACGGGCTCATCAGACATAGGGAGAAATAGCTATCCCGCTATTTTTATGTAAAAAGGCTCGAATAGAACAATCAAACCTTACCCCTCACTCTCTAATGCTTATAGCGTTGCTTTCTTTATGTGATACAGCCCATCATTAGTTTTCTATTTTTGTATAATTTTCTTGGACTTAGTTTGCTTTGATGGTTTTTTCTTTTGGCTGGTGAAATTTATATTTTCAAATTCTCTCACAAAAAATGTTATAGCAGAGGATGGATTATCTTTTCGCCATGCGAATGCCAGTTGATATGCTATTGTGTCTACACCTGCCAATGGCTTAAAAACGAGATCGGCCCGATAGTTTTTAGCGGATTCGTGAATTAAAGCTATACCCATGCCGCAAGAAACAAGAGATAAAATAGTTGGCAATTCGTTTGCCGTCTGAACAATGCAAGGACTAAATCCAGCACTCATACATATTTGAACCATAGTATCATAATAGATTGTTCCAACCTCACGATTTATTGTAATAAATTTCTCATTACTTAAATCCGTAATATGTATCTTTTTCTGACAAGATAAAGGGTGTCCTTTTTGAAGCGCAACCCAATAATGCTCTTTTCTGATCGCATGAATATGAAGGGC
>JAAYOS010000205.1 GCA_012520195.1 Clostridiales bacterium
AGACCGGCAAGCACTATCGAATCAAAAATACCGGCACCACCTATATGCACCGTGCCGGATGTTCCTGTGCTCCGTAACCAAAAAAAATGGATTAAATCTTGGCTTAAAACACCTAAAGTAGCAGCCACAAAAGCAGCCCGTCGAGAACGCCCTAAAAGATAGGCAGTCAAACCACCAACCAGTGGATAAACATATAAAGGATCCAGCAAGGTCATCTCATCCCGTGGATCACCTTGCATAATTACACTCCCTAAAAAATAAATAACTCCGGCCGTTACTACTGTAGCTATAAGTGCTCTTACCCATTCTTTAGTAGTTCCAGCTTTATATAAAAGATAACCTGCTAAACCGACAGGAACTAAACCTCCTCCTACATTCAAAGAAGCTTGAATATTCCCCTTCGCTAAAGGAAGGTCAACAAAACTCCCCACAAGCAAAGCCCCTAAAACCACTAAAGCCCCTTTGTCCGAAAGTCGCATCCGATCAAGTAACCGCTGAGCTATCCCAAAATAAACTAAAAACATTAAAACAACTAAAATAATTATCCCTAAGGGGAATCTACTCAAACCGACATCCTCCTTTATCCGGCATTAAACAGCTATAACGTAGATTTCCCAGATGAGCATATAAATATGCATAATCCAACAAAGCTAAACAAAAAACTCAAGACATTATTTTCTTGCCTTGAGTCTCCGCCAATCTGATTATGGTTTTCTATTCTATAGACCTGTGGAACCAAATCCTCCCCCGCGATCTATGCCTATTGCTTGTACATTTTCGACAAGTACCCATTTTATTTGGGGTACCTTTTGTAAAACTAACTGAGCTACCCGCTCTCCTTTTTTTATCTCATACCCCTTCTCTAAAGAAGTATTCTGCAGAATAATACCGACCTCATCCCTATATCCGGCATCAATCGTTCCCGGACTATTCGCCACCCTTAAAGGAGTTTGCAAAGACAAACCACTTCTCGGGCGAATTTGTAATTCATAACCACAAGGGAGAGCCACTTTCCAACCGGTTCTAACAACTACTGTTTGCCCGGGTTTAATTAACGTATTTTCAACTGCATAAACATCCATACCGGCATCTCCTTGCCTAGCATAACAAGGCATTTTAGCCTCGGGATGACAAAGTTCAAAATATATTTCGATTGTTTCTCTTGCTTCGTTCATCTACCTCTTACCCCCTCCCATTTACTTTTTGACAAATTACCTTTTTATCCTGCTAAAAAACTACTAATTTCTACCCTCAAGTTGCACAAGGGAGATAAACAATAAAACTAGTTCCCACCCCTTCCTCACTTTCAATTTCAATTCTCCCATTATGCTCTTTAATAATTTGAAAACAAATACTTAACCCTAACCCTGTACCCTTCGCCTTTGTTGTAAAAAAAGGAGTACCTACCATCAATTTTTCTTCTGCGGTCATCGCCTTACCATTATTATAAATTGTTACAGACATTTCCTTAGTACGACGGTGATATTTAGTCGAAATTTTAATCTCAGAACCTTCATTGTCTACTACAGCCTCCATCGCATTTTTAACAATATTTAAAATAACTTGTCGCAACTGATTAGCATCGGCCACAATTAATTTATCCACAGGACTTAAATCAAAAGAAACCTTAATATCTCTAATAAAAGTATTCGTATCAATAATTAACTTCATCGACTTTACAATTTTATTTAAAGATATTTGTTTTAAATCAGGAGGAGAGGGCCTGGCAAAGGTTAAAAAGTCACTAATAAAATTATTGATAATCTCCGTCTCCCGATCAATCATCGCTGCATATTCACGCATTTTTTCGTCTTGGTCTTTATACTTAATCAATTGACTAAAACCTTTAATTGCCGTCAAAGGATTTTTAATTTCATGCACAATCCCGGCAGCCATTTGTCCTAAAGCTATAAGCTTTTCCTTTTGCTGCATCTTTAAACTTTCTTTTTTAAAGAGAGTTATATCTGTAGCTAAAATAATGGCTCCAATTTTTTCTTCCGTAAGATTATTAATATAATCAATATGGAAGAAAAGATCTTTTTTCTTGCCTTTTAATGTTGTAATTGAAACTTCATGTAATTCTTGAATTCTTTTATTTCTTTTACATTTAATAATATCACCATCAGCTTTAAAACTAAGCAATATAGCCAATTCATTAACATCTTTCCCTATCACCTCATGTTCTTCCATATCTAAAACTTCCAGACAGTTTTTATTGCACACAATAATTCTGTTTTTGATATCAAGTAAGATAACTACCTTATTAATTGAATTCAGGACTGCCCTTGTCTGTATTTTCAATGTTTCTAACTCTTGATTGTCCGGTACTTCCTCAAACAAAACTAAATAACTATTAGAAAGCTTATAATAATCAGCCCTTATTTTACATTTAGCTCCGGATTTGTTTTTTAATTCAGTATAGACATCTTTAAGTACTTTTTCCTTTTTTGCTTTTTGTTCTAAAATGTTCATAAAACCAAATTTTTGTACAATTATATCATGATGAAGTCCATAGATATCTTGCAGCTGATAAGTTAAGATATTTAAGGCTTTTTTATTAGCAAAAAAAAGCCTTAAATATTGGTCGTAAATTACTATACCCAAAGGTATTTCATCAAAAACCTGAATTATTGACTCACTAGTTTGGGCAATTTTTTTATAAGGATATTGCACAGCAGAAACAAAAATACCTTTAAGAAAAAAGAAATAATAAGTTGCTTTTAAAAGATGTCCCCCAATATTATAAAAAGAAGCAGAGGGTTTTATGATAAAACAAACTTCTGCAATTATAGCCACTAAAAGTGCGCTCATCAGATATTGGTAAGCCAAAACATCTTGACGGATAAACTTCGAACGCAAATTATACAAAACAAATAAAAACAAACTAATTAACAGACAATCTATAACTATTTTACTCTTCGTATACCCCTCGGCAACAAATAAAATAGGTAAAAATTCTCTGCATTTGTAAAACCATATAGCCACAAAACTCACTACTAAAAGGGAAAGAAAAAGACCGACATGCTTATTTAATTTAATCTGCAATTCTGTCGTAATGGCTAGTAAAATAAGAGCAAGTGTAAATCTTCCTGCCATCCAATACCAGACAGATAAATTAATTTGGGCAAACATTATTTTCTCAGAATAAAAAATAAGATGCAAGATATCAAAAACCCCTAGGATGAAAAAACAAAAGCACATTAAATGATTGACCACAAAACTATTCTCATATGTGTACCAAACTAACAAAAAAATGGCAAAAGAAATAAAAACACAGATTAATTCAAGACTTATATGGCAAAAAACAGTATATTGGGGCCATAAAAAAGTTGCTAGTATTTTAGCCACAAAAAAAGTACCAATTAAAAACAAAATTAACTCTTTAAACATTACCTGCATCATTTTTGTTTCTTGTTTATTAATTGTTAACATCTCCCCGATACTCACTCCTTCTTTTCCCTACATATCCCTACCAACAAACTCCCCAGACAATTTTTGTCTTTATTTTTCTTTATATGGCTTATTTCTCTTTAATATTTTAAATTCCTGCATAATTATACTACTTTTCTAAATATTTCAGCTAATAAAAAGACTGCCCGGAAAGGACAGTTTCAAAGAAAACATTAAAATATCACACCATTTTTAATATGTTTTTTTAAAATAAAAACCTAAAATTAACAAATACAAGTATATAGAGCACTAATAATTAATCAGGGATTGGGGGATAACCAAGTATAAGGTAAATTGCCTCTTCCACATAATATTCGACAAATTCACCCGTATCCGGATCTAGATGAAAACATATATTATAATAATCATTAACAGTTTTAGTCGGATTAACGTTTTTAATAGAACTATAACCATCACTAGTATCTAGTTTTCTATTGAAGGCATGATTTTTATCAATAACTCCCTTCTCTTTCAATTCCGCTATATATACTTTATTTTTTTGATTTTGTACCATATATATTTCCGCTGCTTTAGCTATATTTTTTATTGTTACTACATCTGCATCATATTCGGACTGAGCTTGAATTTTTAAATATTTAGGAACACCAATACCTAAGATTATCCCCAGAATAATTAATACCGTCATTAACTCTACTAAAGTAAACCCCTGCTGCCGGCACAGCATTTTTCTCATTCTGCCAAACATTTTTATACCTCCTGTTAGTTAAATTTTATAGTCTTAAATGCTATTTTCAAAAAATATATTACCTGTTTACAAACAAGTGTGCCTATAAGTTTTTCTTCAGCTTTAACTTTATCTTTCTTTATTGTATTTGTCAAGTGAAAAGTACCCCACATTTTAATTGAAAAGTACCCCACTTTGGGACAAAAAAATTAATTATTTTTTGCCCATTCAGTTGTTTCTTTAAGACGAAATGAATTACCATTCATGTTCACAATATAGGCTTTATGAGTTAAGCGGTCTACCATGGCTGCTGTAAGAACGGGATCTAGGAAAATCTCATCCCACCTTTCAAAAGATAAATTTGTGGTAATTATTGTAGATTTTCTCCCTGCCCTTAAAGACAAATGGGTAAATAAAAGTTCCGAACCCTCCTTGTCAAATGAGATGTAACCTAATTCATCGGCAATGACTAAATCATACTTTTCGAATTTGTTCCCAAATGCCCTTAGCGTCTTTTCTGAGCGACTTTCCTTAAGCTGGTTGATTAAAGATGGTATCGTGGAAAAAAACACTTTGTAACCGGCTAAACACGCTTTTATCCCCAACCCTATGGCAAAATGAGTTTTACCGGTACCAGGGTTTCCAGCCATAATAATGTTCTGCCCGGTTTGGATGAAATCTAATGAAGAAAGAGTTTTAAATTTTCTTTGGGCATCCTCTGGTAGGTCATCCACGATGATGTCTTCGAGATATTTCTTGTAAGGAAATGCAGCCCTACGCACCCTGTCTTGTTTAGCATTTTCCTGTCGTCTATCACACTCCTTTTGTAATAACTCCCACAAAAACTGATCATAGCTTACTTCTTTTAAATTGGCTTCTTGAATTGCTTCGCGATAGCTACTTTTTAAAACAGGCATTTTTAAATAAAGTGCGAAATCTTCAATGTCTTGGTAAATGTTTTTGCTCATATTACAACCACCTCTTTCGCAAATGCCTCGTTACCATAAGGAATTAGTTGCCCAAATTGCTTAAGCATAGCTAATGAGCTGTTTTCAATCTGCAAGGTTGCACTATCGTGCACAGTAAATTTAGATTTATCCACTGTATTGCGATTGCAAATAGCCTTAATGGTTTCCGTTGTAACCTCTAGCGGTGAAACTTTTGTAAGTAAATTAATAGCATCTTCAACTTTTTCTAACCCATGTTCTGAAACAAAAAATATTAAATCGATAAAATCCCTCCCTTTTGTGGTATAGTATTGATGATAGATTTTTTTGAGCCTTGGATTAGCTTGGTGGAGTGCAACACTGGTAGCTAATGCCCCGGGCTTCTTTTTTAATGTGTTTAAATAATGTTCTAATTGAATACTCCAGGCATTTGAGCCCATCTTCCTAGTGTGGGTAGCAATTAAATCTCCCTCGTAAAAGCAACGGATCTCATTAGAGTAGATTTTGGTTAAAACCAGCTTGCCAACATATTTATCCGGAACCGAGTAATAGCAGTTATCCACTGTTATGACTGAATATTTATTAACCCGTAATTCCGTAATTCGTGCCGCGTCATATGGGGGTAAATTAGGTAATAAATGCGGTCTTTCCAGTTCTAGAATGTCTATTGCCGTTTTATCATTAAGACCCTTTTGTGGCTTTGCATTTAACCGAGAACAAGTTTTAGCCAGATATTCATTCGCTTCTGCAAACGAATTAAATGTACTTTTATGGGCGAAAGCCTTGCGCCGCACATACTCTACACTTCTTTCCACATGACCCTTTTCGTTTCCAGCATTTATATTGCAGAAACGGAACTTAAAACCGTAATATAGCGATAATTGGC
>JAAYOS010000005.1 GCA_012520195.1 Clostridiales bacterium
ATCTCAACCTCTGATAGGGGTTGCATTCTGAAACGTATACACCTAGATAGTATTGTAGGTAGCAGTTCAGCTTCGCTCTCTACCACAAGCAGGATAACTGAGGAAGATGGGGGTTCCTCCAAAATTTTTAAAATTGCGTTCTGTGCATTAGTATTCATCCTGCCTGAGTCCTCGATGATGGCAACCTTTCTTGGGGCATCATTTGGAAGCACATGAAGCCATAGACGCATGTCCCTAATCTGGTCTACCTTGATTTGTTGGCCGTCCGGTCTGATAAACCCAATGTCGGGGTGAATTCCCTTCTCTACTTTACGGCATGACTCACAGCGACCACAGGGTGGGTTACTATCTGAACACACCGCTCCCGCCGCTAAATACTTCGCCATTGTTTTTTTTCCTAGTCCCTCAGGCCCGGAAATTATACAGGCATGAAAGATATGCCCGAATCTTAATGTCTCAGTAACCTGGGTTATTAGGTGGTCATTGCCAATTATCCTCAAATTTTTTCAAACCTATCTATGTCCAGAACAAATAGCGTTGCACCGCCAACGTTCACCTCAACAGGCATTGATGCGCGAAATGATAGCCCAGGTTCTGTGATGGTGGGGATTGCTTGCTTTCTACTGCGAGACTTCTTCTTGATAATATCAATGGCCTCGTCAACCCTGTTATCCTCAACGCCCAGGATAATGGTCGTGTTTCCGGCCATAAGGAAACCGCCGGTCGTTGCGAGCTTTGTTACCGAAAAACCATCGTGTGTCAAGGCACGAATAACACCATTAGCGTCATCATGACTGACAATAGCGAGTATCAGTTTCATTGAAGGGCCTCCTTAAACAAGTAAGGTTTATCCTGTTATATTATTATAATATGAAAAGCTAAATAATGCGATAGTTTTTTTATTTATATCATATTCTATAACATTTTCTAAGATTAGCTCTAATCCTTCTCGAAAAGTGCAACTATTCCAGAGTAATTCTTTCTACTGATATGCACCTTCCGATATTATCATCAATCTCAAACAGAGCGCCCTGAAGCATACAGGGACCTTTTGCCGATTTATAGCTGATCTGTGGATGTCCAAGAAGCCTATCAACTGAGCTCTGCGGCTCCATGCCAAGGATTGAGTTTATCGGACCTGTCATTCCTAAATCAGTAATAAATCCTGTTCCTTTTGGAAGCACTCGTTCATCTGCTGTCTGTACATGTGTATGAGTTCCATATACGGCAGAGACTCTACCATCAAGATACCAAGCCAGAGCTGCTTTTTCACTAGTCGCTTCACCATGTATCTCTACCAAGATAACATTTGTATCAAATTTTTCAATATGTCTATCTGCAATATAAAATGGATTGTCTGCATGGTTCTGCATAAAAACTCTTCCGATAAGGCACAGTAAACCAACCTGTTTCCCGTTTTCGGCTATAAAAACTCCGTATCCCCTTCCGGGATTAACATGCGTGAGGTTTTCAGGTCTTAGAATATAGCGCTCGTCTTCCACGTAAGCTAACATCTCCCGCTTAGAAAAGGCATGGTTCCCAAGGGTTATGACGTCGGCTCCCGCATTGAAAATCCTCTCTGCCTGCTCTCCAGTAATACCCATACCAGCGGCATTTTCTCCATTGACTATTGTAAAGTGTATACCTTTAAGCTTTTTAAAAGAACGTAATGTTCTCTCCAGAATGCGAATGCCACCTTCGGCTACTACATCTCCTACAGTAAAAATGAGCATATAATACCTTTCTGTCCGTGTAAGGCTTACCTATCGATATATATAACTTCGTTTATTATATATGTAATCTGACAATTCTTCAATGCCACTGAACTGATTTCACTTTTCCTTGCTTTTTGTCAGAAAAAGTGTAATATAGCGTTAGAGATAATAAGGAGCGATAGGCGATGGTAACATACTCGCCCGAAAGGGAAAACTTCCTAATAAAGAAGCTTCTGTTGCCAACTCTAATAGAGCAGAGCATTACTGCAGTAATAGGTCTCTTGGCTACAATGATGGTCTCTAACGTAGGCGATTATGCCGTTTCTGGCGTCAGCCTCGTTGACCAGATAAATTTCCTTGCGATCAGTCTGTTTAACGCACTGGCTACAGGTGCAACAGTGATTATTGCCCAATATACAGGATCAGGTAAAGCTCGTGATGCTGGAAATACAGCCTCGCAATCGGTGCTTATTTGTACCTCTCTGGCGGCTTTGCTTGGCCTCTTTACAGTTATTTTCAGCAGACCTCTGCTCAATGTGCTCTATGGTTCTGCCGAAAGACAGGTAATTGAAGCCGGACGGCTTTATTTGATTTTTTCGGGTATTAGCTACCCTTTCTTTGGTCTATACGCATCCTCTGCTGGAATAATGCGTGCCTCAGGTAATGCACGTACTCCGATGCTCACCTCGGTTTTTTCGAATATTGTGAACTTGATTGTCTCATTTATCTTGATTTTCGGTGCAGGACTTGGTGTACTTGGTGTGTCTATCGGAATTCTTGTTTCGAGGATACTTTCAGGTTTTCTGGGCTATTACACCGCGAAGAGATTTACAGATTCGGTACCCTTTAGCGGCATAGCGAGGAGATTCGACCGTACGGCATTATTCCCTGTACTTAAGGTTAGTATCCCAATCAGCATCGACGGAGTAGTATTCCAAGCAGCAAGAATATTTATGGGAGTCCTCATGTCTACTATGGGTACCATATCACTCCACGCAAATGCAATAGCAAACTCACTAAACAATTTGACTAACATTCCTGGTAATGCTTTTCAGATTGTCGCTGTAACAATCGTTGGGCAAGCATATGGGTCAGGCAAACATCTCTCAACAAAAAAACTCATGTTTAAGCTGTGTCTATACGCAACAATTGCACATCTGCTTAATTATATTCCGTTCTTCCCCCTGCTTAACACTCTAATCGGTCTCTACCGTCCAACTGCAGAAACAGTTGTACTTCTCAAGCAATTAATATACACGGCCTGTATTGTAGCTCCGTTCTTCTGGCCCTGTTCATTTGTTCTCCCACAGTCATTAAGGTCTGTCGGAGATGCAAGAGCGACTATGCTTATCTCAATCGTAAGCTTGCTTGTCTTAAGGGTTGCAGGTGCTTGGTTCTTTGGCATATATCTTGGATGGGGCATCTTTGGAGTTTGGACAGGAATGTTTCTGGACTGGGCTGGCAGAGCAATCGGATTCCTCCTCCGTGCTGCCTTAAACTTCTGGAATGGTCGGGAAAAACCGGTGGATTACGACCCTGTTGATATACAGGAAGCAGAATTAGAAGGTATATAAATCACAAAATCGTAGGAGGTCCATTATATTGTCTATGGCAAAACTGGCCGGAGAGCAAGTTCTAGTGATGTTTATTTTGATCGCAGTGGGTTATGTCTTCGCTAAGCGGAAATGGATAACACCCCAAGGGTCACTGGATATGAACAAGATGCTACTCTATATCGTCAATCCATGCATAATCATCACTTCATATTACCGGCCTTTCGATAGAAATCTTTTCGCCACTCTTCTTGAGGGCATACTGCTAGCGATAATATCACATGCATTTTCCATTCTCCTGGCATTCCTTACTCTCAGAGGAAAGGATGATCGCAGAAAGCTTGAGAGGTTCTCCCTGATATTCTCAAATTCAGGATTTATGGGCATCCCCCTTATCTCAGCCCTGCTAGGCAGTGAGGGTGTAGTGCTCGCCTCAATATATATTATGATATTTACAGTAACACAGTGGACGGTTGGCGTCCTAATACTTTCCGGCCGTTCTGACCTTAAGACTATGCTTAAGCAACTACTGCTAAACCCTGGTGTTATTTCTGTGTTTATTGGCCTATCAATATTCAGATTTTCACTCTCTCTTCCAAAACCTCTACATACAGCGATGGGTTATATTGCAAATCTAAACACACCAGTCGCAATGATCGTCGTAGGAACATTTATTGCTCGAACGAAAGTGTTAGCCTCATTCCTAAACAAAAGGGTCTATATCGTTTCATTTCTGCGGCTATTGATACTTCCCATTTTAATGGTCCCAGTATACATGGCTTTCGGTACCTCTGAGAGTCTTATGATAGCAAATTACGTTGCCACAGCATGTCCAGTCGCTGCTTTAGCTGCAATGTTCCCCGCTGCATACGGATATGATCCTGATTATGCTACCGGATTCATCACTGTATCTACACTTCTGTCGGTAATCACTATACCATTGATGATAACTATACTTGGTAAGATTTTTGCCTTTTAGACTATTTCATATATTCTAGATTAAGAAAGACGAAGGTCAATCACGTTCGATTACCTTCGTCTTTTGTTATATTTTCTGTAAAATATACTATACGTTATATTATTGCTATTCTATCTCAACCACTTCGGTATCTTCAGCATCGATATCGTCTTCATTCTCATTCTCTTCCTCATCGTCTTCACGAACAAGGCGGGCAGATGCGATTACATGTGTATCTTCGTTTACTCTCATCACCCTGACGCCCTGAGTCGATCTTGAGAATATGTTGATATCTGTTGCAGCCATTCTGATAAGTGTGCCGTCATCTGAAATCACAATTACATCGTCTTCATCGGTAACCATCTGAATTGTTGCAATTAGACCGGTCTTTTCGGTGATCCGATAGTTTATCAGACCTTTTCCGCCACGTTTCTGCGGTTCCCTCTCGTCCTCTCCGCCTCTGAGATACTCGTCAACAGGAGTGCGCTTTCCGTATCCGTTATCGGTAATGGTTAGCAATGTGGCATTCGGCCTTGTCCTGACGGCTCCTATTACGTAGTCATCACCCTCAAGTCTGATACCACGCACTCCCATTGCACTTCTACCCATTGGTCGGATGTCATTCTCATCGAAGCAAATGGCCATACCATTTCTAGTAGCAAGAATCATCTGCTGGTTACCGTCAGTCTTTCTGACAGAGATCAAGTCGTCCCCATCTTCAAGAGTGAGGGCGCGGATTCCGCCTTTTCTTGATGTTTCGAGCTCGGAGAGCTTAATACGTTTACAGATGCCGTTTCGTGTCGTCATTACAAGGTACTCATCCTCAGAGAACTTGTTGACCGGGATCATTGCGGTTACCTTCTCTTCCGGCTCTAGCGGCAGTAGGTTTACTATATTCATACCTCTTGCTGTGCGGCTTGACTCCGGTATGGTATAGCCCTTCTTGTTATATAGCCTGCCCTTATTGGTAAAGAAGAGCAGATTGTCGTGAGTAGATGCGACATAGATCGTTTCTGCGAAATCCTCATCCCTTGTGGTCATAGATGAAATTCCCCTACCACCACGCCTCTGGGACTGGTAAACGTCACATCCCTGCCTTTTTATATATCCGAGATGAGTGAGAGTATAGACACATTCGGTCTCCTCAATGAGATCCTCTATGTCTACCTCGTCCTCGTCCTGTACGATTTCAGTTCTGCGCTCATCTCCAAACTTATCAGCTATCTGAGTAAGTTCTTCCTTAAGTAATGCAACAACTCTGTGTTCGTTAGCCAATATGTCCTTAAGGTCGGCAATCTTTATGCGCAGCTGGTTGAGTTCAGTTTCAATTTTCTCTATTTCCAGGCCCTGGAGGCGACCCAGACGTAAGTCAATAATTGCCTGCCCCTGGGCATCGCTCAAGTCGAATCTCTCAATTAGTCGTTGCTTAGCGTCATTGTAGCTGGAGCGAATGATGCGGATTACCTCATCGATATTCTCTACCGCAATGTGCAATCCTTCCAGGATATGCGCACGCTCTTCCGCTTTCTTCAGCTCATACTGGGTTCTCCGTTCAATGATTACCTTCTGATGCGCTATATACTCATCGAGCATTTCACGCAGTGACAGAACCTTTGGCTCTCCATTTACAAGTGCAAGGTTGATAACACCGAAGGTGGTCTGCATCTGTGTCATTGCATATAGACGGTTCTGGATCACCTGCGGATTTGCATCCCTCTTAAGCTCTATTACGATTTTCATTCCGTCACGTCCAGATTCATCCCGGAGTGCAGAAATACCTTCGAGGCGCTTTTCTTTGTACAGTTTTGCGATCGACTCAACTAGGCGCGACTTGTTTACCATGTATGGTAGCTCTGTAACAACGATACGGTATCGGTTTGATCCCATTTCCTGTATTTCAGAGCGAGCTTTGACCCTTATCCGGCCGCGTCCGGTAGCATAAGCAGAGCGGATCCCTGAATATCCACTGATTATTCCGTATGTTGGGAAGTCAGGTCCTTTAATGTGCTCCATGAGGTCATTCAAATCTGCCTCGGGGTTATCTAGGATACAAATTACAGCACTTACAACCTCACGCAGATTGTGTGGCGGGATATTTGTGGCCATTCCGACAGCGATACCCTGAGAGCCGTTGACAAGCAAGTTCGGAAATCTCGATGGGAGCACATCGGGCTCTTTTCGCTGGTTATCGAAGTTAGGCTGGAAGTCTACGGTATCTTTATCGATATCCGCAAGCAGTTCCAGTGAAATCTTCGACATTCTAGCTTCAGTATATCTGTAAGCTGCAGGCGGATCTCCGTCCACAGAACCGAAGTTTCCGTGTCCTTCAACAAGAGGATAGCGCATGGAGAAGTCCTGTGCCAACCTAACAAGAGCATCATAGACTGAGGAGTCTCCATGAGGGTGATAGCGTCCTAACACGTCACCGACCGTTGTTGCCGATTTGCGGAAGGGCTTATCGGGTGTCAATCCGTCTTCATACATTGTATATAGAATACGCCTATGCACTGGCTTCAGTCCGTCACGTACATCGGGTAGAGCACGTGAAACAATGACAGACATGGCATAGTCTATATAGGAACTCTTCATTTCCCTTACAAGCTCTACTTGAACTATATTTTGTTCTTCAAGTATCCTTTTTTCTTCATTTGTCATAGTAACCTCCATCCTGCCGACATATTGCATCTACGGCAGGTTCTACGCTAAACATCCAGATTCACAACACGTCGGGCGTTCTGCTCAATAAACTCGCGTCTCGGCTCAACCTTTTCGCCCATCAGAATCGTGAAAATCTCATCTGCATGAGTAGCGTCGGACATCTCAACTCTCAAAAGTGTCCGTGTCTCAGGATTCATTGTGGTATCCCAAAGCTCCTGATAGTCCATCTCACCCAGTCCCTTGTTTCTTGAAACTTCTATCCTTGCATTTGGCCTCTCGGCACGAATTTCTGCAATTATTTGATCACGTTCAGCGTCGTTATATGCGTATTTTGTCTGTTGGCCGTATACAATTTTGAATAGCGGTGGCTGAGCTATATAGATGTGTCCATTATCAATGAGAGGTCGCATAAAGCGGAAGAAGAACGTTAGAAGGAGTGTCCGTATATGACTTCCGTCGACATCGGCGTCGGCCATAATGATGACCTTGTGGTACCTTAAATTGCTGATGTCGAACTCATCACCGACTCCAGTTCCCAGAGCCGTGATTATTGGCATTAGTTTGTCGTTGCCGTAAACTTTGTCGAGTCTCGCCTTCTCAACGTTAAGCATTTTTCCCCAGAGAGAGAGTATTGCCTGATATTTGGAGTCTCGGCCCTGCTTAGCTGAACCTCCTGCAGAGTCTCCCTCAACAAGAAACAACTCTGTAAACTCGGGATTCTTCTCGTTACAATCAGCAAGTTTGCCAGGCAACGAAGCTCCATCGAGAGCTGTTTTACGCCTTGTGAGGTCTCTTGCCTTTCGAGCAGCCTCACGAGCTCTAGAGGCTCCGACAGCCTTTTCAAGGATCACTTTTGCTGTTGCGGGGTGCTCCTCAAGATAATTAGCAAGCCCCGTGCCTACAACACTCTCAACGAGTGTACGCATCTCACTGTTTCCGAGTTTTGTCTTTGTCTGTCCCTCGAACTGCGCATTGATCAACTTTACAGAAATTATGGCACAGATGCCTTCACGGCAATCTTCTCCAGTGAGCTTTTCTTCACCTTTTATGATGTTATACTTTTTCCCGTAATCATTTAGAGCACGGGTCAGGGCTGACTTAAATCCGGTCTCGTGCATGCCGCCCTCTGTAGTATTTATGTCGTTTGCAAATGAGAGCAGGTTTTCGCTAAATCCGTCATTGTACTGTAAAGCTATCTCTGCAATACTTTCATCTTTACTACCTTCCAGGTATATGACTTCATCATGTATCGGATTCTTGTTCTTATTAAGATGCTCAACAAAGGATTTGATTCCACCCTCATAGCGCATCTCGATTTTATTCTCCATACCTGGCCGGCT
Source organism: Clostridiales bacterium (assembly GCA_012520195.1). GTDB lineage: Bacteria > Bacillota > Clostridia > Oscillospirales > JAAYOS01 > JAAYOS01. The sequence goes on from JAAYOS010000005.1 coordinate 8,225, forward strand.
ATCGATCAAAGTTATACGAAGACCAGCGTTCAGAAATGCCTGCTCACGTAGTCTCGTCCTCAGGGTATCGAAATCGAATACGACCGTATCGAAGATCTGAGAGTCAGGTTTAAACGTAACTGTCGATCCACTTTCTGTTGTCTTTCCAAGACTTGTGAGGGGTTTTACAACTGCACCCCTATCAAACTGCATGATGAAGCGTTCTTCACCATTACAGACCTCAACAGTCAGCCATTCACTCAGAGCGTTAACAACTGCCGCACCAACTCCGTGCAGTCCTCCGGCCACCTTGTACCCGCCGCCTCCAAACTTTCCGCCTGCATGGAGCAGTGTGAAAACAACTTCAACTGCTGGTTTTCCCGTCTGCGGCTGTATTCCGGTGGGAATACCTCTTCCGTCGTCTGAAACCCTTATTACATTTCCTTCTTTAATCTCAACAGAGATATTTTCACAATAACCTGCGAGTGCCTCATCAATGGAATTGTCCACTATCTCATAAACAAGATGGTGGAGTCCACGTTCAGATGTTGTCCCGATATACATTCCTGGCCGCTTTCGAACAGCTTCCAGACCCTCTAGAACTTGTATGTCATCTGCGCCGTATTCCGTATTGGGAGGACGGTTGTTCACTGGGACACTGTTCCCATTGACATCGATTTTTTCCGTCATCCTATATCCTCCGTCCTGATAGTTTACTTAAGTATTTCAATCATCTTTCAACCTATATATTATACCATAAAATCCCCAAAATTTAAAGTGTAATCTCAGGAAAAATGTTCAGAAAATCATGTGATTTACCGTAAAAAACAGTAATTTTTCACGAATTTTATATCATTTCGCATATTCATTCTCTTCTACCCTTCTTAACAAGGTATGCGGTGATATTTGGGATATATAAACTGTGGTTTCTCTGTGTTTTTCGCACACGACAAAAGAGCGTGGCAGATCTTCGGAGACATTCACCACTCTCTGTTCATTCTGGGCTTTTGTAAGATAGTTTCTCGTGTGCTTTGATAATGTCGTGTTATCTATGTCAAATATTCCGATTACAGAGTCATATGGAACAACAACCTGTCCACCCAAATGTAAATACATAAAATTACCTGCCGAAATCTATATAGATTTTTCTTTTATCTTTCCGTCCACTATCTCGAATGAACGGCTGTTACGAAAATCATAATTCTCTCCGTTACAGAGTGTGATAATCACCTGACCGCTAGATATTTTATTTAGCACATAGTCGCAGCGACTGTCATCTAGCTCGCTTAACACATCGTCCAACAGTAGAATTGGATTTACTCCGCTATCCTGCAAAAAGAGCTCACGTTCTGCCATCTTTAGAGATAGTGCAGCTGTGCGCGTCTGACCCTGCGAAGCAAATGTCTTTGCAGACTTTCCGTTGATGTATATATCTATATCATCTTTGTGCGGACCGCTCAGAGCACTTCTTGCTGAAAGCTCAGCACTCCTATGAGTCTTCATGTGGTGGAGGATGCAATTCTTTATCTTTTCTGTCTCATCGAAGGGATTTTTGATTGTAGAGACAGTTTTATATTTCAGAGAGAGTTCTTCTCTCCCCCCTGAAATCTCTCTGTGGATCTGTGTTGCATATGTGGTTATTTTATCCAAAAATCGCGCTCTATATCCGATAATGAGTGCTCCGATATCTGCTATCTGAAAATTGAACGAATCGAGTGTATCAAGTAGTGATGGCTTTTCCCGCCAATCCCTCAGTATCCGAGTTTTATGGTTGTGAAGACGGTTATATTTCGAAATAAGCTGTGCATATACTGGCCTTAGCTGAGAGAAGGCGGAATCCATGAATTTTCGGCGTACTGCTGCACCGTCCCGGATCAGATAGAGATCTTCCGGAGAAAAAAGAACAGTCGAAACCCGCCCCGAGAGTTCGCTTAGCGTCCTCAGTGGAACTCCGTTTATAGCAAGTCTTCTTCTTTTCTGAGAAGAGAGAGTTGCTTCAACGACGTAGTCTAACTCCGGAGCTTCAATTTCAGCTGAAATATGCGCATATTCTGCATTATTCCTAATGAGATCCCTATCTCTTACCCCTCTGAACGACTTCCCGGAAGCGAGGTAATAAACTGCCTCCAGCAGGTTAGTCTTGCCCTGGGCATTTTCACCGTAGACGATATTCGTTCCATCCAGTAGATCGAATGAGGCTTTCTCATAGTTTCGAAAATTCTCAAGATTGAGCCGTTTAATAATCATATAATTATAAAGCTCTCTCCCATTGCGTCAAAAGTGTCACCTTTACGGAGTTTTTTCCCTCTCATTGTACATATTTCTCCGTTTACAGAGACATTTTCCTCTAGAATCATAATTTTTGCTTCTCCGCCCGTCATAGCGATGCCAGAGAATTTTAGGGCGGCATCTAGCGTTATATATTCGGTGTTAATTTTTAACTCTTTTGTAGAGGAGCTCATAATCGTTCCTTTCTTAGACCTTAAGTCTTACTGGCAGAACCATAAATAGGTATTTATCGTCTTCTATTGGTTTGAGTATGCAAGGTGAAATTGCGTTTATAAGGGAAATGCTGACCTTTTCGTCCGGTACTGCCTTTATAGCATCACTTAGATACCTATTATTAAACCCGATCTCGATGTCTCCGCCGTCCCCTTCAATCGCTATCTCATCATTTGCGCGGCCAAGCGGAGTTACACAATTCAGACGCAGGACCCCCTCCTCAAAGTTGCAGCGAACGGGGTTCTTAAGGCGTTCATTAATGATCAGTGAAACACGGTCTACAGCAGTCTGTAGAGCATGAGTGTCAGCTATGACAGAAACCGGCATATCCTTTGGAATGGACGCCTCATAGTTAATAAAATCTCCTTCAAGTAGTCGAGAAATCAGGGTTACATCGCCGATCTCAAATGTGATGTGGCGCCTTCCGAGATTTATGACAACATCCTCATCTGAATCACCACATAGGCGTTCAACTTCACGAAGAGCGGGACCTGGAACGACAAAGCTCATCTCGGGCACTGTAGATGTTACAGGCTCGCGGCGAATAGCCATGCGGTATCCGTCGACAGCGACAATGTTTAGTGATCCGTCCTTGATGTCGAATAGAGATCCTGTGTGAACAGGTTTACTTTCATTGTCGGAAACTGCAAATACGGTCATAGAGATCATGTTACGTAAGGTGTCGGCGGGTAAGTTCAGAGATTTCTCTTTTTCGGGAGCAGGAAGGTCTGGGTAGTCACCTGCAGACAGTCCCATTATCGAAAACTCACTGGGACCGCATGTAATTTTGACGTTCATGTTTTCGTCAGCATCAAATGTTATATAGTCGTCGGGGCTCTTTCGGATGATCTCCCCTAAAAGGCGGGCGTTTATGACCACGGCTCCCGACTTTTCGGGTGTGGTATTAATGACAGCGCGTACACCTGTTGTTAGGTTGTAGCCAGTAAACGTGACGGTATCACGATCTGCCTCAACAAGGATTCCCTCGAGACCAACAATTGACGAACTTCTCGCAACGGTTCGGGCCGCTGCATTGACGGCAGTTAGGAGGATAGCCTTTTCACAAGAAAATTTCATTTTTTTCAATCCTTTGCAGATAAGATGTTAATAGACGAATAAGTGACCCTAAATATAGATAATTACGTAAGACTTTTATTAGTTGATGTCCTTTTCTTTTCTTTCCACAGGTGACGTGGAAATATTTCTAAAATCAGGGGGAATATTATCTTAAATAATAACATATACTTATTTGTTTAGTAGAAAAAGTAGTAGGGCCTGTGGATTGTGCAAAACCTATGTCAAATACAGCAGAATTGCGGGGTTAGCGAAAAGGACAAGCTGTGGATAAAAGAGAGGGTTATGCACAGGGTATGTTGAAACGAAAATTTATGCACAGCTTTCCACAGAAGCACTTTGAGGAATCCACAGGGGGATGTGGAAGAATAGACGGGAAGAAAACAGATTAGTGGTGGTTGTTGATGTTTTCTATGAGGTCGTTTATCTCTGCGTCGAGTTGTGAATCCTCTTTACGCTGGGATTCGATAAGATCTATAGAGTGCATTATTGTGGAGTGGTGGCGCTTAAACTTCTCGCCGATATCGGGAAGAGATAGTTTTGTTAGTTGTCTCGCTAGATAAACTGCGATATGTCTGGCTTGAGTAATAGCGCGGTTTCTGCTGCCCCCGATAATCTCTCCGTGGCTGATACCGTAGAATTTTTCGGTCTCTTCTATAATGATTTCGGGTGTGGGAATAAGGCCGGGGTTTTCTTGGAAGATGTCTTTGATCGCTTTTGAAACTGTGGAGACATCTATTTTTGCGTTTAGCAGGTGTTTGTAAGCCTGAAGCTTTTTGACAACACCTTCAATTTGTCGGACGTTAGCAGTGATGTGTTCAGCCATATGCATTACAGCGTCATCACTGATATCGAGACCGATTGCAGTAGCTTTATTCCTGATTATTGCAATACGGGTTTCGAGGTCCGGTGGTTGAATATCACAAAGAAGGCCCCACTCGAACCTTGATTTCAGTCGGTCTTCAAGGCGGGACATCTCTTTTGGTGGTCTGTCTGCAGTAAGTACGATCTGTTTTCCGGCTTCGTAAAGTGCATTAAAAGTGTGGAAGAACTCTTCTTGAGTTGAATCTTTTCCAGCAATGAACTGCGTGTCATCTATCAGGAATAGGTCGGCGCCACGGTATTTTTCTCTAAACTCTACGTTTTTGCCCGCTCGTATTGCCGATATCAATTCGTTTGTGAAGTCTTCGCCGCGTTTGTAAATTATTTTCTGAGAGGGCTTCTCTTGCTTTATTTTGTTAGCTATGGCATACAGTAGATGAGTTTTTCCAAGGCCCGAGCCGCCGTAAATGAAAAGAGGATTATAAGCGGCTGCAGGACTGTTGGAAACAGCAACAGCCGCAGCATGAGCAAACCTGTTCGAAGGTCCGACAACAAATGTGGCAAAGGTAAACTCATTTGTTGTCCAGAGGCCGTTATCCCCGTTCTTGCTTGCACGGTACTGGTTGAGTTCCTCCTCTCCTGTTAGAAGAATACAGGAAATTGGAACGGAAAAAAGCTGCAACAGACATTCTTCGATCAAATCGATGTAGTGTGTTGCGATAGCCTCTTTAGCAACAACCGATCTTACAGAGACTACTATGGAACTGCCAGTGATGTCGACACCCTTTGTTCCGTCAAAAAAAGTATTAATGGTCGTTGATGTCAGGTGCTTTTTTAACATCTCCAGTACCTTTTCCCATATTTGCTGGGCTTGTGTCATTCGCAGCTCCATTCTCCGCGTGCTGTAGTCAAAAAGAGGGTATGCGTCCCACGCGGAGAACGCCAAAACCCTAAGAAAATCTTACGAAAATTATAGCACAAATGTGTCGAAGTCGCAAGCAAGTTGCACTTGTACAGAAGGCGTATTACAATAAGGGAAAAGACTTGAATAAACGGATTTATATAGCAGATATTACATGGTTGGGGTCGGACAGGATTCATAAATAATTCATAGTATTTTCATTATTTAATCAAAGATTGCTGATAGAATAGGGCCATAAATAAAAACGGGATAAAAAACAAAATCCAGAAAAATTGAATTCATTGATAATGTCGATGAATAGTAATAGAATAGGTCACGTGAGGAGGATTAGCATGAGCGACAACAACTATAACAACCCATATGGGAATAATTCCAACAACCCCTACAGGAACTCTGAAGGGTCCACGGATAATACCCCAGATAAAAACAACTTCACCTACGATAATAGATTTTACAGCACCGAACATGAGCATAACCCGGTAAACTACATTGAGATTGAGCGGGCAAGACAGAACCGAAGGGTCGGCAGAGGACTAAAAAGGGTTTTTGCGCTTCTCATCGTAGCAGCAATTCTTGTTGGAACTATAGGTACTCTTTCATACTTCTATCAGATTGTACCCGGAGAAGGTAATACGGTCTTCAGGCTTGAGCGTGTGGACAGAAATAGTGGGTCCTCAACTCTGCAGAATACTCCAGGACAAGTGCAGGGCAACAAAAAAACCGGAGCTCAGCGCGATGTGAACCTTGATGGCCCGGAGCTGGAGATCGTCGAACCCCCTGTGGCAACTACAAATCCCGTAGCAAAGCAGACAGGGTCAGTTCTTACCGTTCCGGAAATTGCCGAAAAAGTTATGCCCTCGGTCGTTGGAATCGTATCGTCTGTCCAGTCGATGTACGGCACTTCAAGCTTTTCAGGAACTGGAATAATAATGTCGACCGACGGATACATCATCACGAACAACCACGTAATTGAGTCTGCACAAGATATAAGTGTTACACTGATGGATGGCTCAGAGCACAAAGCGCAGTTAGTCGGAAGAGATAGCAGAAGCGATCTTGCAGTAATCAAAATAGATGTCGATAATCTAGTAGCTGCGGAGTTTGGTGACTCTGATGCCCTTAAGGTCGGGGAGCTGGCTGTTGCGATTGGTAATCCACTGGGCCTTGATCTCATGGGAACAGTAACAGACGGCATAATATCCGCAATCAACCGAGATGTTGTTGTGGAAGAGCGTACTATGACCTTGATCCAGACAAACGCTGCAATCAACTCAGGAAACTCGGGCGGACCGCTGATCAACAAATACGGCCAAGTAATTGGTATCAACACACTCAAAATGCAAAACTACTATACAAGCGTTGAGGGACTAGGATTTGCTATACCGACAAACACTGCAAAGCCCATTATCGACGAGTTGATATTGTACGGTTATGTAAAGGGACGTCCTACTATCGGTATAAATGTCAAGACAATTTCGGAAGCACAATCCAGATACTACAATGTCCCGCAAGGCGTGGGAGTCTACTATGTCCATCCCGATACTGATGCCTATAAGCAGGGCCTACAGGTAAATGACATAATCACAGAGGCACAGGGCCAGAAGGTTACATCTGCTGCAGAGATAAATAAGATCAAAGAAGAGTATGTCGCAGGTGATTTGTTTACCGTCAAGGTCTATCGTAGCGGCAAGTACTATGAGATATCCTTTGAGCTTATGGATGAGGCAGAGATAGACATGAATGAGAGCGTATTCACGCTACCGTAAAATTGCTAAATACTAATGTTTTATGATACACCAACACCTCTTTGAAAAGGGAAGACCAACTTGATGGTCTTCCCTTTTTCTCTTGAAAGCTGACTTAAAGTAGTGACTGGACATAGTCTCAGTGCGACTTGCCATAACATTAACTTGAAGTACAGATTGTCATATTATAGACCGATGCTCAAAGCACTAGCTTGCCTTAACCAGAGAGCCGGCTCAGAGCTTTTTGATGTTTGAAGATATTTCACTTAGTGCTTTTGAGGCCTCCATGTCAAACATCTGAGTTTTTGCCAGATCCCCGAGGGACAGCATCCCGACAATCGTCCCGTTTTCAACAACGGGAAGCCTGCGGATTTGCTCGGAAGCCATCAGTCTTGTTGCCTCCCTTAAGTCGTCCTCCGGCGATACAGAAACTACATTCTTTGTCATTATGTCGCGGACTAGAGTATTCTCCGGCTGACTTTCTGCAGCAATGCATCGTAGGACAATATCACGGTCCGTTAATATGCCCCTGAGGCTGCCTTCGGAAGTACAGACGGGAAGTGCGCCAATATTATGTCTTGCAAGAAGTCGTGCGGCAAGAGATGCGTTTTCATCGGGTGTGATAGTTATTACCCCTGAGCTCATTAAATCCTTAACCTGCATAAAAACTCCTTCTCTCCGGTAGTGCATTGGTTTCGCAGGGCTTACCCTGTAATAGTTAGTTGACCGCAAAATATGCCGGCTCTATGCGGTGTTGATATCAATAAAAGTATTTCCTTTGATTTAACATTTATACAAGCAGGGTTATGCTAATAACTTGACGTAAAAGTGTCGATAACGTATAATACAACAACTGAAATCTATTGATAAGTAATAAAAAGAATGGGCGATGTAGTATTATGAAGAACACAGAAAAAACTATGGACAAGATTGTGGCTCTCTGTAAAAACCGAGGGTTTGTTTATGCCGGTTCTGAAATTTACGGAGGACTGGCAAACTCCTGGGATTATGGCCCCTTGGGAGTTGAGTTTAAGAACAATGTAAAAAAAGCCTGGTGGAAGAAATTCGTTCAGGAAAGCAGATACAACGTGGGCCTTGACTCTGCAATCCTTATGAACCCACTGGTATGGCAGGCTTCCGGACATCTAGTCAACTTCAACGACCCACTAATAGACTGCAGGTCATGTAAGATGCGTCATCGCGCTGACAAACTTATAGAGGACTACAACTTTGAACGGGGAGTAACTTTTCAAGTTGAATCACTCTCTAACCAAGAACTCTCCGCCTATATAGCAGAAAATAGTGTTCCCTGTCCCGCCTGTGGTAAATCTGACTTCACCGAAATCAGAAAGTTCAATATGATGTTCAAAACCTTCCAGGGAGTTACCGAGGAATCCGCTTCTGAAATTTATCTCAGACCTGAGACAGCGCAGGGAATATTTGTGAACTTTAAGAATATTCAGAGAACATCAAGAAAAAAAGTACCCTTCGGTGTCGCCCAAATTGGTAAATCCTTTAGGAACGAGATCACACCGGGTAATTTCATCTTTAGAACCCGTGAGTTTGAACAGATGGAGTTGGAGTTCTTCTGTGCTCCTGATACAGATTTAGAGTGGTTTGAGTATTGGCGCGAGTTCTGTAGGGACTGGCTCTATGAGTTGGGAATCAAGGAAGAAAACCTCCGTCTTCGCGATCACTCCCCCGAGGAGTTAAGTCACTACTCGAAGGCTACGACCGACTTTGAATATCTGTTCCCCTTCGGCTGGGGTGAACTCTGGGGAATTGCAGACCGGACAGATTTCGATCTTAAGGCCCATGAGGAGGCCTCTGGCCAGTCGATGCAGTATATCGATCCAGAGACAAATGAGCGCTATATCCCGTATGTTGTAGAACCATCGGTAGGAGTTGACAGACTCGTACTTACATTCCTGGTCGAGGCATACGACGAGGAAGTAGTAGATGCTGAAAAGAATGACGTACGAACCGTATTAAGGCTACATCACGCCTTGGCACCAGTAAAGGCGGCAGTTCTTCCTCTTTCTAAAAAGCTTTCAGAGAGTGCATTCCAAATCTATGAGTCCCTTTCAAAGAAGTTTGCTGTGGAATACGACGAGTCGGGATCTATCGGAAAGCGCTACCGCCGCTACGATGAGATTGGTACACCTTTTTGTATCACGTTCGATTTTGATTCTCTGGAAGATAACTGTGTTACTGTCCGTTACCGTGATTCAATGGAGCAGGAGCGTATTGCTATTGATTCACTGGAGAACTGGCTCGCAGAGAAACTTGTCTACTAGGTTTTGCTAAAGTAATACAATTAGTCAACAAAAGAAGATACAAATAATAACGGGGCAATAGCAATTAATCAACTGCTATTGCCCCGTTTTAGTGATGCACCAGGAATAACGCATCCAGCTTCGGTGCATGTTACTTCCTAGAGAGGCTATAAAATTTACGCTTTAGTTATCCACATCTTTTATGAAGTTGTGGATAACTTTGATAAGAGCATCACGGGTGTTCTCGACTTTTTCATCGATTACCATGTTAAGTAGCTTATCGAGCATCTCCCCTATTGCCCGGCCCTGAGGCACACCGATATCGATGAGGTCGTTACCGCTGACATCTAGACCGCTGAGATTGTAACATTCATTCCTGGTCTCTACTCTATTCAAAATCTCTTCAAACCTCGAAATATCCTCAGGGGTATCGACACAAGAGACCGCAGTTACGCATTTTCTATCTACAACCGAACGCCTAAGAGCATTCGAGAGAGCATACTTTGCGTCGAGTAACAACCGGAAGTTTTCTATACCGATATGGCGCAGGACATGTTTTACAGCGCTGGCAGTCTGCTCGATTTCCACATCGAAATATCGTAAGAGGCTGAGTGTCTTATTTATGATTTTCGATGATAGACGAAGTTTCTGCAAGACCTGTTCCGCAATCTCGATCCTTCCGATTCCACTCAATAGTAATGCCAATCGCACCGCCAAGTCTTTCTTTGAATAAGAAAGAGATGTTATAGAGAGAAAAAGGCTGTCGATGACATTGTTGTTTGCTGCTGTTTGATGTTCCGGCCCCGTCTCAGACGAAGTGTCCAACTCGGGAATGAGAAATATCAACAGGCTGTGGAAATCGTTAAGAACATTCTGAGCATTTTCTCCTAAGAGCGCTTTGCTTAGCTCGGTAGTTATTCGCTCCTGTGATACATTTCCTAAGAGTGGTGTACATCTGAACATAGCTTCCTTTGTCTGCTCTTCAATGTCAAAGGAGAGTTCCGAGGAAAAACGCAATCCGCGAAGAATTCGCAGCGAGTCCTCTGTGAAGCGCCTAATAGGGTCTCCGACACATCGAATTATTTTGAG
>JAAYOS010000049.1 GCA_012520195.1 Clostridiales bacterium
TACATATGATAGAGCTACAGCAATGTAGCTCTTAAGTTTTTTGTATGAATACACAACATTGTGTCGGATATCTTGTTATTTGCACACTTTCGAATATAATGTATGTAGGAAAAACATTGAGATATGAAAACATATTTAAGGAGATACGGGTTCTAATGGATAAAGAAAAGATTGACTATATGACGCCAATCGAGATTGCTGAAGATATATACTGGATAGGATATGCTGATGAGGGAGCAAGCCTTCACTGTAATCCCTACATAATAATTGACGGCAATGAAGCGGTTGTAATAGATGGGGGTAGCAGAGAAGAGTTCAGTACGGTTATGCTGAAAATTCTGAGATTAGGTGTTATTCCGCAAAATATCAATGCCTTAGTGTATCAGCACGCCGATCCGGACCTGTGTGCAAGTGTTCCCCAATTCGAAGCGATCATTGACAAGGAGGACTTAGCTATAATATCCTCCCGAAGTGAGCACATTTTCCTTAAATATTATTTGTCCTACGAATCCTCCAGGTCGAGGATCTTAAATATTGATGAGATGGGATACGAGTTCAGCTTTAGCAGCGGAAGGAAACTAAAGTTTATCCCGATTCCGTATGTCCATACCCCAGGCAGCTTTATGACCTACGACACTAAAACGAAGACTCTATTTACGAGCGATCTCTTCGGGAGTTTTGATACTGATTGGGAGCTGTTTACCCGCCTGCCTGTTGAATGTAACGAGTGCGCATCTGATGAAGAGTGCAAAAACTACAAGGATAAATGTGTGGCAAGGGGAATCCTGAACTTCCATAGGATTGTCATGCCCAGTAAAAGAGCATTGATGCACGCATTAGAAAAGGTTAAAAAGCTTGATGTTCAGCTCATAGCGCCGCAGCACGGTAGCATAATCGACCGCGAACGGGATAGGATTTCCATCATGAGCAAGCTTGCAGCCATGGAGCATGTTGGATTTGACAGCTATATAAGGAGCAGTGAGAATGAACGCATTTCCTATTGATATTTCGTCGCTGGGAAGAGAGCGGGGCGTTGATTTCTATGAGTACCTCAAGCTACAGTTAGATAAATACGCTTTAGACATAGACTATAAGATTCAGAACAAGCTTACTAGGGATTTAGTTATCAAGTTTTCCGAGCAGTCAAACATAATCGAAGAGAATAACCTATTGCTTGCGAAATATAACGACCAGCTTGAAAAGATGGTTGATGAAAAAATCAATGAGATATTTGAGCTCCAGATGGCGACGATCTATGCCCTCGTAAAGCTTAGCGAATCCAGGGATGGTGATACCGGGGCACATATCGAAAGGACATCGGGAATGTGCAGGTTGATGGCGGAGCTCTTAAGAAAAGAGAAATTATACAGTCATGTGATTGATGATGAATATATTGAGAACATTTACAGAGCAAGCCCACTACACGACATCGGAAAGGTTGGAATACCCGACAGTATTCTGTTGAAGCCGGGCAAACTTACTGAGAAAGAGTTCGAGATCATGAAGTCACATGTTGAAATCGGATATAATACGATTAAGGAAGTGCAGCAAAGGTTTCCTCAGAATAAGTTCCTAAGTATGGGGATGGACATCATTAAGAATCACCATGAAAAATGGGACGGATCTGGATATCCTGACGGATTAAAGGGGTACAACATCGCTCTTGCCGGTAGGATTATGGCAATTGTCGATGTATACGACGCATTGAGATCAAAAAGAGTGTACAAAGGAGCACTAACTCATAAAGAGAGCTGCGATATAATTAGGAAAGGGAGGGGCTCGCATTTCGACCCCTTCATAGCAGATATCTTCCTAGAAAACAACAAAGCTATCGAGGAGTTACATAACAAATTTTCTGATTAATAGACTGACGGGACCTGCTAATAATAAGCCACATATATTTGCTAATAGAAATGAGGATGTTAAATGCCAAAGAATATGGTTCTTATACTGGATTTCGGAGGGCAATACAGTCAACTGATTGCAAGGCGTGTGCGCGACTGCGGCGTGTACTGTGAGGTGCACTCCTATAAAATGACTGCTGAAGAAGTACGGGAAAAGAATCCTGTAGGAATAATATTTTCAGGTGGACCAAACAGTGTTTACGACGATCATGCACCAAGACCGGACAAAAATATTTTTAACCTGAACATACCAACCTTAGGAATTTGCTACGGAATGCAGCTAATGGCACATATGCTAGGCGGTATTGTAGAACTAGCTAATAGCAGGGAGTACGGTGCAACATATGTGACGTACGATAACTCATCTCCGCTTTTTAGTGGAATAAGCAAGGGTTCTACTGTGTCGATGAGCCATACCGATTTTGTATCTGCAATACCTTCTGGCTTTAGGATTACTGCATCGAGTGATGAGTGCCCAGTTGCTGCAATGGAGAACAGTGAGAGAAATCTCTATGGAATCCAGTTCCATGCTGAAGTAGAGCACTCGGAGAATGGTAGAGAGATTATCTGCAATTTCTTGCATAGGGTTTGCGGAGCGGATGATAGTTGGACAATGCATAACTACTCGGAGGAGGCTATTGCGGAAATCCGAGAGAAGGTGGGAGATGGCCGGGTTTTGCTAGGGCTGTCGGGTGGCGTTGACAGTTCGGTCTGTGCCAAGCTACTTGAAGTTGCTATCGGAAAACAGCTCATATGCGTGTTTGTCGATACCGGCCTTATGCGGAAAGATGAGGCTGATGAGGTCGAAGAAGTTTTCGGTCAGGGCGCCAGCAGATTTATCCGTATAGATGCAGAAAAACGCTTCCTTGAGAAACTGGCCGGCGTTACCGATCCGGAAAGAAAGCGTAAAATCATCGGTGAGGAATTTATTCGTATTTTCGAGGAGGAGGCCTCCAAAATCGGTGAGGTGGATTTTCTTGCACAGGGTACCATCTATTCCGATGTTATTGAATCGGGCACAGGTCATGCCGCGGTCATTAAGAGCCACCACAATGTTGGCGGGCTTCCCGATGTGATTGATTTCAAGGGTATTATCGAACCCCTCCGCTACCTATTTAAGGACGAGGTCAGGGAGCTGGGCATGGAGCTGGGTCTGCCAGAAAAGCTTGTGAAGCGGCAGCCATTCCCGGGACCGGGTCTTGCGGTCCGTATACTTGGCGAGATTACTAAAGCAAAGCTCGATGTGTTGCGTGATGCCGATGCGATTTTCCGCGAGGAAGTTGAGAAAGCCGGACTGGATAACGGCATAGGGCAGTACTTTGCGGTTCTTACCGATATGAGATCAGTTGGTGTTATGGGAGATGCACGTACCTATGACTACACTTTGGCTCTACGTGCCGTAAAGACTACGGACTACATGACCGCTAAGTGGGCAAGAATCCCATATGAAGTGCTCGAGACTGTCTCAAGGCGAATAGTAAACGAAGTTGACCATATAAACCGTATTGTGTACGATATTACGTCAAAACCACCTGCGACGATTGAGTGGGA
>JAAYOS010000050.1 GCA_012520195.1 Clostridiales bacterium
CTGTAAATGCCATGGGCTTCATGGGGATGTTATACCAAACGCCGTCCAACAGCACATCAACCTCATAGTCTCCGGCGCCAAACATCAATTCCCATTTACCGTTATTATGCATTACAAAATCAATATATTCTACCCCGGGGTCATATATAGGAAACTCAGGGATAATCAGGACATCACCATCTGAAGGAGTATCGCCATACTTTGACAGGGTGAGTGAGGTGTCAGGTGTTGAGATATTAATATATGGGAAGTCGTCGAGAAGAAGGCTGATCTCCTCCGAAGCTGATTTGTTCATTAGGGCATCCAGACGGTTATCCACCTCATTTAATGCAACTGAGTAAAGTTCCGACTCATCATTTTTTAAGAAATCACGCATAATCAGCTGCGTTTCAAGAAGCTCTTCTAGAGTATACGATACAGCTACAATTTCAATAGGCTCACCGCAAGCCTCTTTGTAAAGAGCAATACTTTCCTCGTCAGGGTTTACCACATTTATTGTGAGAACATTTCTATCATTAATGTAGCAACCGCCGAAATCATCAGGGAATTTGTCAATATCACTGTAGGACATAGCATCGAAATATGCCAGCATATTTTGGTGAGCCGTAATCGCTATGTCTTGATTTGGGAAGCTCAAAATTTCGGCATCGCTGTTGTTTTGACCGGCTGCGCCTTCGGCACCTTGACTCAGATAGCTTTCAACCGGCTCATCGACAACGCCGTCATTTGCATTACAAGATGATAATAAGCAGACTGCGAGAAGAATTATAACCAACCGCGAAATTATTCCCTTCACAACAAAACCTCCCATATACGCACAGGCCCGACACCGCTAAAGCTCTACTTGGTATGACCCAAGACTATAAGAAATTGTTCCCAATTGTTTTGCCATATTTATAGTATACTACACTTATATTTTAATCAAGCTATTTAGTCGAGTATTAATCCTTTATTTCTTGAGGGGGAATAAGTATAATAACAAGTATAATAAGTAGGGAACGGGCAAATTGACACACTGTATGACAATATTTTGCAAAGGGGTTTTAGCATGGTTGATATCAAAACACCTATAAAAATCGGGACAAAAACACTTCCCAATCGAATTACATTTGCACCGACAGTGAAGTTTGATTGGACAGATAGAAGCGGAATAGCAATAGAGCGGTTTGCACAGCACTATGAAGCCCGTGCAAAGGGTGGGGCGGGACTAATTTGTGTTGAAGCAACTTGCATACACCCGGAAGGCAGATTGGCACCATCCCAATTGGGGTTATGGGAAGATGCACAGATAGATGGACATCGTGCAATCGTTGAAGCGTGTAAGAGACATGGTGCTGTAATAATTGTGCAGATACACCATGGAGGATACAATACTCATCCTGATTGTGGGCCTTCAAAAGGACCGTCGGTGGTTGAATGGCGTGGCAGGACAACAGAGGAGATGAGCATTGACGAGATTCATCAAGCTCGGGATCAGTTTATTGAAGCTTCAATTAGGGCTCAAAAGGCTGGGTATGACGGCATACAGCTGCATGCATGCCATTCCTATTTACTGGATCAATTTTTCAGCCCAGTAGTTAATCTGCGGGCCGATGAATACGGTGGAAGCACCGAGAACCGTACACGACTGGCTTGTGAGGTTATACGTGGAATACGTGATGCTTGCGGTGATGACTTCCTCATATCCGCAAGGGTGCCAGGGGCAGAGCCCACTCTGGAGGAAGCCCATAAGATTGCAGACTTTCTTATTGAGGCCGGAGTAGACTATCTGCAGGTATCGAACGGCATTGGCCCTGATGAATCAAAGACGCCGGAGGGGCTGCCATTCAATCACATTGTGTGGATTGGAACACAGATGCACGCTTACGTCAATGGACGTGTGCCGGTTTCTGTTGTCAACGGAATTGATAGGCCGGAGCTTGCTCGTTACATAATCGCTAACAACCTGGCAGACACAATAGATTCCGCTAGAGCACTGCTTGCCGATCCTGAATGGGCGAGGGCAGTCACAGACGGGACCGATTATGTAAAATGTATCAGATGCAAAAGGTGCTTTTGGTCACCAATGATGGAGCACAAGTGTCCAGCAGTTATGGAACGACGCAAAACGGATCCAACATGCGTTGATTGACACATGTGCAACAGGGTGAAGCAGGGAGAACTATGTGTTTGTCCCTGCTTTACGTTCGCATCGCTTTAGCATCGTTTTCGCATCGCTTTATTGTGCCTTAAGTGCTTCGATGAGCGCTCTCGGGTTGATGACATGCTGCAGTGTGTGCGGTTCGCCCTCTAAGCTATTACTTACAGGTTAATCTCAAGCATTCTATCAATCCCAACTGAGCATAACTATCGACTTCCTGAACCATGTGTTATAATGTGAGTTACATAATTGCAGTACCCTCTGTGTACAGGGAGTGATTAAGAAGTGGTCAAGGTAAATAAGTACGATTTTGAAACATTGGTGAACCGGAAGAATACAGGAAGTGGGAAATGGGATAGAATGTACGGGGCCAATCCCAATATAGGTGATAACATCGTACCACTGTCAGTTGCGGACATGGAGTTTAGAACAGCCCCTGGGATTGTGGAGAATCTCAAGAAGTATCTGGATGAATCCATCCTAGGGTATACATCTCCTACCGATGACTACTACAACAGTGTTATCAGATGGATGGAGAGGCGGCATGGCTTTAGCCCTAAAAGGGAATGGTTTGTCGAGGTGCCTGGCGTTATCCCTGCACTGAGGCATTTGGTAGCGGTGCTGACAGAGCCAGGTGACAGCGTGCTAATAACACCACCTGTATATTTCCCATTTAGTTCTGTGCCTGTATCCCAGGGTCGTAAAGTAGTTGAAAGTGAACTTGTTGTCCGTGGCAACACTTATGATATAGATTTTGATGATTTTGAGGCCAAAGCAAGAAGGGAAGATGTCAAGCTGTTCATCCTCTGCAGTCCCCACAATCCAGTCGGCAGGGTGTGGGAAAAGTGGGAACTGGAGAAGATATGCAAGATATGTTATGAAAATGACGTGTATATTATATCTGATGAGATACACTTTGACCTCATAATGCCGGGTTACAGACATACATCGATTGCCACCCTTGACGATAAATATCTAGATAACTGTGCTATATGTACTGCCCCAAGTAAGACTTTTAATCTTGCAGGGATGCAAGCAGCTAATATTTTCATAGCCAATCGGGATGTACGCGAGCGTGTTACTGAAGTCAAAGGTGGAGGCGTAAATGTCCTCGGGATCAAGGCCTGTGAGTTCGCTTACAATCATTGTGAGGAATGGCTAGAGCAGGTTATACAAGTTATTGACGGCAACAGAAAATACGTTGAAAGCTTTATTGCGAAAAGCATCCCGCAGGTGAAGGTATTCGAGTTACAAGGAACATACCTCATGTGGCTGGACTTTAATGGACTGGGTATGGATTACAAAGAACTTGAGGTATTCTTGCAGAATAGCGCTCAGCTCTTTTTGAACCAAGGATATGTTTTTGGTAATGGTGGACACGGTTTTGTGAGGATGAATATTGCCTGTCCGCGATGGGTCATTGAGGATGCAATGGATAGATTGTTAAGGCACTATCCTGAGGATACGCAAGACTGTACATAAATGACGATGAGGAGTGGCGATATGAAGATAGACTGGAATAAAAAATACACGACGATTGCCGTATATTCTTTTATTGTTATAGCGGCAGCCATAGTCTTTTACCTTATACTTGCAGAGGTTGACAGGTTCAACAGGGTTATCACGAAATATATCTCGGTCATCTATCCGTTCCTGTACGGGTTTATTATCGCCTACCTTATAAACTTCCCGTTGAAGTTTTTCACCAAACTTGTGGGAAAGATAGGGTTCATGAAAAAAGTCAGTAAATCAAAGATACATAACGTCTCATTGGTTTTGGCGTACATATTATCTGGATTTCTGGTATACCTTTTTATCACCTTCATACTCCCGCAGCTGATAGTTAGTGTGACTGGCCTTGTAAAGCGCATTCCCGATTATGTCAGGACAACGACCGATTTCATTGAGGACCTACCAAATGATGTTTCCATACCTCCAATAGCGCTGGACTTCATAAACAAACGCTGGGCAGAACTTGCGGACTTCCTAAATGAGACATCAGCGAATTTGCTCCCAACTGTACTCACGTTTGTAAGAAACACCGCCCAATCGTTCTTTAATCTGTTCCTGGGTATTGTCATATCGGTATACTTGTTAGCCGAAAAGAATAGATTTATCGGCATTGTTAAGAAAATCAACTATAGTGTTTTTAGTACCGGATTCTCCGAAAAGCTACTAAACATATCAAGAAGGTCTAATGACATCTTCGGCAACTTCCTTGGCGGTAAGATTCTCGACTCGGCAATCGTCGGAGTTATATGTTTCATAGTGCTATCGATAGTGAGAATGCCGTATGCGCTACTGGTCTCATTTATTGTTGCCGTCACAAATGTAATCCCGTTTTTTGGACCATTCATAGGAGCCGTACCTTCCTTTCTGATTATCTTCTTTGAGTCACCGGTAATGGCTATGTGGTTTGTAGTAATTATCGTAATTTTACAACAGATTGACGGCAACATCATTGGCCCAAAGATTCTTGGAGAGTCCCTGGGAATATCATCATTCTGGATTCTGTTTGCTGTATTGGTCAGTGGCAAGATATTTGGATTCTTGGGTATGGTCATAGGTGTCCCATTATTCGTGCTCGTTTATTCAATAGCAAAGGAGATAATGGAAGAGAGGCTGAAGTCGAAGGGACTACCGGTTGAGACTGATGCATACGCAGATAATTGATGCCGGAGATGTACGTCTACCTGGGTTGTAACGTTTGCTTCTCCAAGATATCCTCGAATTTAGCCATTACATCGGGGATATCTATATTTTGCGGACACATCTGAACACAGTTCCCACACGCGATACAGGACCCTGGCAATTCGTCTTCAGGCATAGCTCCAAGCGTAAAACTCAATGCAAATGTAGGAGAGTTTGAAGCTTCGTTGTACAATGAGATGAGCTTCGGGATATCCAGTTCTTGTGGGCAGTCGTCACAGCAGTATCTGCAAGCTGTGCAGGGCACAAGATCTGCCATCGAATTTACTGCTTCCATTAGCAGTTCATTTTCATATTCGGTAGTTGGGTCGTTCTTTGAGAACAGCTCGATGTTCTCCTTAAGCTGGCCCATAGTGGACATGCCCGAAAGCACCACTTGCATGTTGGGCAGTGACTGCAGGAAGCGGAATGCCCAGTGAACGATCGGATCATCTGGACGAGCTTTTTTCAGAATGGCTTCGGCTTCGGGATTGAGTGAACAGAGTGTGCCACCACGGCAGGATTCCATAGACATTATAGGGATGCCACGTCTAGAAATAACTTCGTATTTAGATTTCGCATCCTGCAAGACCCAGTCAAGATAGTTGATCTGGATTAGGACGAACTCAAAGCATCCCTCATACTTGCTAAGAAAGCTGTCAATTGTTTTTGCACGGCCGTGTGCCGAAAAACCTAGATGCTTTATGCGGCCAGCTTTTTTCTGTTCGAGGAAGTAGTTTACTATGCCGAGCTCCTCATTCGTATAGAAGTCGTACGATGTTTCGCATACATTATGTAGCAGATAGAAGTCAAAATAGTCTACGCCGCATTTCTCGAGTTGCTCCTCAAATATCTGCTCAGGTGAATCAAAAATACTACCCGACATGTAACCAATGAACCCAAGCTTGCCGTCCTTATAGGTCATCATATGCCCGGGGAATTTTGTTGCAAGATACCATGTTTCTCTTGGGAATTGATTTAGTACTTTTCCTACTAATCGCTCCGACTCGCCACCGTGGTATCCGTAAGCGGTATCAAAATAGTTTATTCCGTTCAGGTATGCATACTCAATAAGCTCGCGTGCTTTTTCTTCATCAATTGGGGCGTTAAGTCCCTCTCCTTTGTGTGGGAGACGCATATTTCCTAGTCCCAGCGTTGAAAGCTTCTTGTCCTTAAATTGCTTATATATCATTGAAATTCCCCCTAAATACTATATTGTTTGTGCTAACTATATAATAACTCATGAAGCGTACCCAAAGTCAAGGGGTTTCGAAAAAACCTTCCTCTTTACAAGGGCGTATAGTGATGTTAGTATTAGTCTAATTGACCATCGAAAGGAACACCTATTGTATGTGGCTTGTCTACTCCATTCTTACAACGCTCTCATGGGGATTTGCTGATCTGTTCTACAAAAAAGGGAATGCACCCAATGACAAATCGAGTCATATAAAGACAGTCGTAATGGTCGGAGTCGTAATGGGCATTCATGCTTTTGCATATATGATTATTAAGGATGTCCCTTTTTCGCTACGCTACCTCATAATATATCTCCCGGTCTCCTTCATGTACATTCTGTCAATGGCGATCGGATACTTTGGGCTTCGATATATTGAGCTCTCAATATCATCCCCGGTGCAAAACTCATCTGGCGCCGTAACCGCCATCCTCATATATATCTTTTTCACACACAGACTGAGCTTTATAGAGATATCCGCGATTATTCTAATTACTGTGGGAATCGTAGCTCTGGCATTCTTTGAACGACGCTCAGGCGCCGATGCAATACCCCATAGAGAAGAAGATAAAAAGTACAGAATTGGTTTCTTGGCGATTATATTCCCTATACTTTACTGCATAATTGACGGTCTTGGGACATTTGCTGACGCTGTCTATCTGGACGAGCTCTCACTTATAGGAGAGGACCAGGCATTGCTGGCATACGAGTTCACCTTCTTTATTGTTGCGGTAATTGCTATCATCTATTTGTTTGCGAAGGGTGAAAGAATAAGCTTCAAGGGAGAGAAGGACAGGGGGCTTGCTGCTGTTTTCGAGACTTCGGGTCAGTTCTTTTACGTCTATGCCATGGCGCAGAATGCAATTATCGTTGCACCGCTAGTGGCATCTTACAGCGCAGTTGCAGTAGTACTATCACGAATCTTTCTCAAGGAGAAGTTAACGACAGCGCAGTATACCATGATAATCATTGTTATGCTGGGTATCGGCATGTTGGCGGTTTCAGAGGTTTTGTAGATCCTAAATTGCATAGTGTGTGTCTCATATCGATAATTGGACCAAGTATCACATAGGGCGTGTCTCAAATAGATTCTTATCTATTAGGGACATGCCCTTTTCTTATGCGCTATCTACGAATATCTAAACGGCAAGCGCTACACTGAACTTCGTTGTTTTTGGCGGCATATATTATCTTAGAACAGTATTACTAGAACACTGTTTACAACGATTTGGGGGGCGGCAGAAATTTTTGAGAGTATTGCACTGAATCAGCTGCCGGTTGGACAGAAGGCCAAGGTGAAGAGTTTACAACTTGATGACGGGAATAAAAGAAGGCTACAGGATCTCGGCATAATTGAAGGAACCGAAATCAAGGCACTATTTAGAAGTCCGGCAGGAAATCCTATTGCATATTTGGTTCGTGGCGCCGTCTTTGCACTGCGCAAGGATGTCACCGAGAATATATTCGTCATACGATAGATATCTCTACTTGGGAAGATAGGACACGGTTAGTTTTGGAGGATAGATTATGGGTATAGAGGAAGAGGCTGTGAGGGTAACCAGGAGGGAAGAAACCAGTCGTGAAAGGGTGGTTGCTTTGGCGGGAAACCCGAATGTTGGAAAGAGCACGGTTTTTAACAAGCTTACTGGTCTCAGGCAGCATACTGGCAATTGGCCGGGGAAGACTGTGGAAGTTGCTCTGGGAAAGCACCGACTGGATGGGAGGAACATAAATCTTGTGGATCTTCCTGGGACATACTCTCTTTCGGTAAATTCCGCCGAGGAAGAGATTGCCCGGGAATTTATATGTAATGGAGGAGCAGATGCGGTTGTAGTAATTGTTGATGCAACTTGCCTCGAAAGGAACTTGAATCTCGTCCTTCAGACAGTTGAAATAACCGACAGGGTCGTAGTCTGCGTAAATCTGATGGATGAGGCAAAGAAGAAGGGGATAAGGGTGGACCTGGAGCTACTGCAGCAGCGGTTAGGCATACCCGTTGTGGGAACCAGTGCACGTAATGGCGTCGGGTTAGAGAAATTAATGGACACTGTTGGGCTTGTAGCCGATGGTAAACTAAGGCCAACACCTATCCGAGTACGCAGTCAGGGTGATTCGAGCAGCGAATCTGATGTTGTAGAGATAGTAAAGGCCTGCGAAAGGATATTTCAAGAGGTTGTAAGTATAGATAATAAAGAGTATGCCGGTAGAGATCGAAAGATTGATAGGCTCCTTACATCAAAAACAACTGGCTATCCTGTGATGATATTATTACTCTTCGTAGTATTTTGGATTACCATTACAGGGGCTAATTACCCATCCCAATTGCTCTCACATGTTTTATTCTCTTTTGAGCCATTGCTCCAGAAACTAATGACTTCATTAGGGGCACCAGAGGGGCTTGTAAATCTATTGACTGAAGGTGGCTATCGGACACTTGCTTGGGTGGTTTCAGTTATGCTCCCGCCAATGGCTATTTTCTTTCCGCTATTTACGCTACTGGAAGACTGTGGGTACTTACCAAGGATTGCATTCAATCTTGATAATTTCTTTAGAAAAGCGTGTGCACATGGCAAACAGGCTTTGACGATGTGCATGGGGTTTGGATGTAATGCTGCAGGTGTCATTGGTTGTCGAATCATTGATTCGCCTAGGGAGCGCCTAATAGCAATTATTACGAACAACTTTGTTCCATGTAATGGAAGGTTTCCTACACTAATTGCACTTATCACCATGTTTCTTGTAGGGACATCGGGAGGGTTTCTTCAGTCAGCAGTATCAACACTAATGTTGACAGGGATTATTGTCCTTGCTGTATCAGTCACTATAGTGACTTCCCGAATACTTTCGAAGACTTTACTGAGAGGTGAACCGTCATCGTTCTATCTTGAGCTCCCCCCTTATAGGCGTCCACAGATAGGAAGAGTAATTGTTCGTTCGATTCTGGACAGGACACTGTATGTTCTTGGTAGAGCGGTC
The DNA here is from genome assembly GCA_012520195.1 of Clostridiales bacterium. GTDB lineage: Bacteria > Bacillota > Clostridia > Oscillospirales > JAAYOS01 > JAAYOS01. The sequence continues at coordinate 9,039 of JAAYOS010000050.1, forward strand.
GTTGTTGCTTTACCGGCCGGACTAATTATTTGGGTATTTGCCAATACACATATCGATGGAATCAGTATACTCAATTGGTCTGCGGATATTTTAGATCCATTAGCAAGATTAATGGGGCTTGATGGATACATATTGCTGGCGTTCATTCTTGGATTTCCAGCAAATGAGATCGTTGTGCCGATAATAATAATGAGTTATATGTCTAAAGGGGCACTGATTGAGCTGGATAGCTTGGCGGAGCTACGTGCACTGTTTGTAGAGAACGGCTGGACCTGGCTGACTGCTGCATGCACCATGCTGTTTTCGCTAATGCATTGGCCGTGTAGCACAACGTGTCTGACCATTCGTAAGGAGACCGGGAGTACCAAATGGACGCTTGTGTCATTTCTGGTTCCGACGGTGGTAGGGGTCGTAGTGTGCATAACATTTGCAACGGTAGTACGAACATTTGGTTTCGCACCATAACACCATAAC
>JAAYOS010000051.1 GCA_012520195.1 Clostridiales bacterium
TACGACACCAACGCCTTTTGTATTTTATCGTAATTTCTTGAAAGGAGGCGGTAAGATTGTTTCATATCGGTGACAAGATTGTCCACCCCATGCACGGGGCAGGGGTTGTGGAGAACATAGTCCAGAAGGAACTCGACAACGAAGTGCAGTCCTTCTACGTTCTTAACATGCCTTTAGCCGGAATGGTAATAATGGTGCCTATCAAATCCTGCAAAGGTATCGGAGTAAGAAAGGTAATCGACTCTAAGCAGGCGGATGAACTAATGCATCAACTTGAGGATATAGATGTTGACATGAACCAGAACTGGAATCGCAGGTATCGCGAGAATATGTCACTTATCAAGAGCGGTAACCCCGTTGATGTTGCGCGCGTTGTTAAAGGGCTTATGATGAGGGAACGCGATAAGGGGCTTTCAACAGGTGAGAGAAAGATGCTTCATTCTGCAAAGCAGATTCTGATTTCCGAACTGATTATGGCAAAGAGTTCAAACTATGATGAGGTAGAACAGAAGATAAATAAAGCGCTCGCATAAAAAACGCGCCGAAAGGCGCGCCTTTGCTTTAGCTACAAAAAACGTGACATAAGTAAAATAATTTACTATAATGAATATTGTAAGAATACAGGTAATAAGCTAAATCATATATCATTCGGATTTTGGTTTATTATTTTTTTGTCGCTCGTTAGCAAAAACTGGGAGGATGGTGTGACTATGGGCATTTTGTCCTTCTTAAAAAAAAGGAAGAAGCATAAGCGTCCAACCTGCGCTGCAGTAATCGCAGCTGCCGGTTCTTCAACCCGTATGGGACAAGATAAGCTGCTTATGTTCCTCGATGATGCTCCAGTTATCGTACACACAATGCTCGCATTTGAACAGTGTGATCTGGTTGACAAGATTATTCTGGTTACAAGGAGCGACATGATAGTCGATATGAACTCCCTTTGTCGCGATTACGGATTATCAAAGGTAACCGACATCATAAGCGGCGGCGAAAATAGGAGTCAGTCAGTCCTAAAAGGTGTCATTGCCGCAGGCGATGCGGAGTATGTAATGATTCATGACGGAGCAAGACCTCTTGTATCAGAGGAGGTAATCGCCGATACATTTAACGCGGCTGTCGAGTTTGGGGCCGCTGCTCCCGGAGTGAGGGTAAAGGACACAATAAAAATCGTGAAGGGCGACCTTGTCACTTCAACCCCTGATAGAGATTCACTTGTAGCTGTACAGACACCTCAGGTCTTTTATACAGGCTTAATAAAAGGGGCCCTAAGCAGGGCTTTAGAGAATAATGAATCCTTTTCCGACGACTGTGCCGCAGTGGAAGCAATTGGCATGAGTGTTCATATAACAAAGGGTGATTACCGCAACATAAAAATAACGACCCAGGAGGACTATATTACTGCATGCGCTCTTATAAGCGGGGAGGTACTGGTATGAGGATTGGACATGGATATGATGTCCACCGCCTTGTTTCGGGCAGAAAGCTCATTCTAGGTGGAGTAGAGATTCCGAATGATAGGGGTCTCCTTGGTCATTCCGACGCGGATGTTCTTGTGCACGCAATAATGGATGCACTGCTGGGGGCATCAGCCCTCGGTGACTTGGGTAGTCATTTCCCTGACACCGATATGAGTTATAAAGACGTATCGAGTATTGTGCTTCTCAAAGAAGTGAGAGAGCTTTTAAGGAGAAAAAACTACAGTGTTCTGAACATTGACTCTACGATAGTGGCCCAAAGCCCCAAGCTTGCGCCCTATATACCCGAGATGAAAGAGAACATCTCGAAGGCTCTCGAAATAGATCCAGACAATATAAATATTAAAGCAACTACTGAAGAGGGTCTGGGAATCAGCGGTACTGGTGACGGCATAGTCTCACACGCCGTATGCTTAATTGAGAGAATATGATAAATATCTTTATTTGAGTTCTGTCCTTTCACATATCTCCGTGATTTTGAGCCTTAAGCTCTCAAAGTCTTCAAAGGAACCCGGTCTGCGTCTTGGATCACGCAGTAAGGCTGCAGGATGCAATGTGGCCATCATATGCGTGTTTGCCTTAACAAACCACTTGCCGTGCTCCTGTGTTATTTTGAAATCAGGTCTGATAATAACTTGAGCCGCAATTCTGCCGAGGCATACGATTATTTTTGGCCTCATCAGTGCAGTTTGAGCGCGAAGCCACTCTATACAGATCTCCTGCTCTTCTGCAAGGGGATCACGATTATTTGGAGGTCTGCATTTTACTATATTGGCAATGAAAATCTGGGAGCGGTCAAGACCAATCATGGCCAGCATGTCGTCTAGCAGTTTTCCTGCCCGCCCCACGAATGGGAGGCCACTGGCATCTTCCTGTGCACCCGGTCCCTCCCCTATAAAGAGCACTTCGGACTCAGGATTTCCATCGCCGAAAACCACATTGGTTCGTGTTTCACTGAGTTTGCACTTCTTACAGCTTAAGCATTGCTCTTTTAGTTCTTCCCATGTAATCAAAATCAACACAGCCCTTCATCGTTTTTATGTCAATAATGGCACGGGCATACGCCCGTGCCATTATTGACGAGTAAGCCATGTAAGCCGAGTTCTGTCGAGAACGGTCATCTATCTGGGATGCATGTTGCCACACACCTCAAGCCATCTGTCCGGGGACGCCGGGCCGGCTTAACCCCCGAGTCGATGTTGCACCGGGTAGAGTTTACAGGATTCCACGGTCTCCCGCAGAACCGGTGAGCTCTTACCTCACCTTTCCACCCTTACCAAGGATCAAAAGCTTCAACCCTTGGCGGTATATTTCTGTTGCACTTGTCCTGGAGTCACCTCCGGCGGGCGTTACCCGCTACCCTTGCCCTGTGGAGCTCGGACTTTCCTCACGAATTTCTTCGCGCGACCGCTCAGCTTACTCACTTGTTAATTGTAGTTGAACTTCTTGTGCATGTCAATCCTATGAAATTGGTAAAATGGAAAGTGAGGTGTCTCCGTTCATTGAACGGCAACTGGTTGTATTTTTTGGCACAGCGTTATATAATTAGTTTCTGAGTATGATATTGGTCGGGAGGGGACAACGCATGCTTTTTGAAGAGTATTTCGCCACACATTCAGGCAAGACGGTTGCGGTCTGTGGTCTGGGTGTAAGCAATCTACCCCTTATTCGCCTGCTTTGTGAGCGCGGAATCACGGTTGAGGCTAGAGACCGAAAGAGTGAAGAAGACCTCGGACGAACAGCTTCAGAAATCCGAGAAATGGGTGCAAAGCTAATCTGTGGACAGGGCTATCTCGATAATCTTGACGCGGATATCATATATCGTTCACCGGGAATACATCCCCACATAGAGGAATTTACGAACGCTATTCAAAGAGGTGCAGTTTTGACCTCCGAGATGGAAGCTTTTTTTGAGGTCTGTCCCTGCAGAACTATAGGAATTACTGGTAGTGACGGTAAGTCGACCACATCTACCATTATATCAAAGATGTTGGAGAAAGCCGGATACAGAGTCTGGTTTGGTGGAAATATTGGAGTACCCCTTCTTGACAGGGTGCCAGACATACAACGTGAACACATTGCGGTAATAGAATTATCCTCCTTCCAGCTGATGACAATGAGAAAAAGTCCCGATATCGCTGTTGTAACAAATGTGTCGGAGAATCATCTTGACGTTCACAAGGATTTTGAAGAGTATATTCTCTCAAAGAAAAATATTTTTCAAAACCAAACAGCAGAAGGTATAACAGTATTAAACTGGGACAACGAAATTACTCGCAGTTATGCATCTTCAGCTAACGGTGAAGTGAGAATTTTTTCGTACTTTGATTCTTCAGAAACTATTGAAAGAGGCTTGCAGGAGCTCGGATTATGTGGAGAAGCCGCAGATAGAGCCCTTACTGTTACATTACAGGATAACTGCATCAATGTGCATGTAAGAGGCAGAAGTACAAGTATACTCGATGTGAATGAGATAAAGCTCCCCGGAGCGCACAATGTCGAAAACTATATGGCATGTGTCGCTTCGGTATATTCTCTTTGTTCAAACGATGATATTTCAGCGGTAGCCAGAACTTTCGAGGGTGTAGAGCATCGCCTTGAGTTTGTCTGTGAGTACGGGGGTGTGGGCTTCTACAACGACTCTATCGCTTCTTCACCCGCTCGCACTATTGCGGGACTCAAGTCCTTTGACAAGAAGGTCATACTTATCGCTGGTGGCTATGATAAGCAGCTATCCTATAAGCCGCTTGCAGATGAGCTTGTTTCACACGTGAAGGCACTCGTCCTTTTGGGTCAGACTAAGGAAAAGATAAGGGCAGAAGTTGATAGACTTGATCCTCCCGTTGAGTTCCCTGTGTATGAGACGTGCTCCCTGGAGGAGGCAGTCAAGGCCGCGTACATGGCTGCTCAAGCAGGAGATATAATACTGTTTTCGCCCGCAAGCGCCTCATTCGATATGTTTAAGAACTTCGAACAGAGGGGAAATGCTTTTAAAACCATTGCAAATAGTCTTGTTCAATAATCTAGTTTCTAAGATAAGGATGTGTTATGTTGGATATTAAAGCGGTACTGAGCGAGCTCAGCACAATGGCCGGGCCCTCCGGTTTTGAGCATGAGGTTGCCCGAAGAGTTTCAGATCTGATGCGACCTTATGTCGACGAGGTCAACACCGATGCACTGAGTAATGTTTTCGGGATAAAGCGCTCAAAGAAAGATGGAGCAAAGAAGCTTCTGATGTCGGCGCATATCGATGAGATTGGTCTGATGGTGACAAAAATAGAAGATGGTTTTTTGCGCTTCCGAACCATTGGTGGGATCGATCCGCGAGTTCTTCCTGCAAGGGAGATCAAGGTGCTTACCGAGCCACCTATGTACGGAGTGGTAGGTGCGCTCCCACCACACCTCCAGACAAGGGATGAGATGAAAAGCCCACTACCACTTGAAAAACTCAGTATAGATGTTGGGCTGTCACAAGAAGAGGCAGAAAGGCTCGTACCGATAGGAACGCCGGCAGTGTTCGTAGAAAAGACTGTAGAATTAGGTGAACAGCTGTTTTCGGGCAAGGCACTGGATGACCGTGCATGTTTTGTAATGCTTCTACGTATGTTAGAACTGCTTAAGGACGAAGAGCTTAGCGTAGACCTTGTTGTGCTCGCAAGTTCACAAGAAGAGGTAGGTACAAGAGGTGCGACAGTCGGTGCTTTCAGGCATGATCCTGATTACGCGGTTGCTGTTGATGTAACACACGGACAAACCCCTGATGCCCCCAAAGAAGGAACCTTTAAGATTGGCGAAGGCGTTCCAATAACAATGGGTCCGAACATTACCCGTAAACTGTCCGATAGGCTAATCAAGCTTGCGAAGGCAAATGAAATACCCTGGCATCCGGAGGTAGCTGAAGGACGAACCGGTACCGATGCATGGCCAATGCAGGTCACGCGCAAAGGCGTTGCGACTGCACTTGTTTCACTGCCTCTTAAGTACATGCATACTCCATGCGAGGTTATAAGTATTGAGGATCTTGAAAACGGAGCTAAGCTATTAAGCGAGTTTGTAAAGAGCCTGGAAAGAGGTGAAGAGTAATGCTTTCTTTGGTCAAAGAGCTTTGCACACTAGATGGAGTCTCTAGCTTCGAGGACGCTGTACGCGACTATATAAAGAATAGGATTGCGCCCTATGTAGATGAGATGTATGAGGATGTAATGGGAAACCTCATTGTGCATAAAGTGGGAAGTATGGTTCCTGAAGGAAGAGTAATGTTTGCTGCGCACATGGACGAGGTCGGTTTTATTATTAAGGGGATCACAGATGAAGGGTACCTTCGCTTCAGAGCGGTAGGAGGCATCGATACCCGTGTGATAATTGGAAAGAGAGTGCTTGTCAGCAGTAACAAAGTACCCGGAATAATCGGAATAAAGGCCGTGCACCTTGTCAAGGAGGAAGAGAGGAAGACTGTACCGAAAATTATCGATATGTACATCGATATTGGAGCCTCTGATAAGGAGAGCGCTGAGAAGTTGGTAAGCATTGGAGACTACGCTGTTTTCGATTCGGATCCACGTGAGTTTGGTAGCGGGCTCCTAAAAGCAAGGGCTATAGATGACCGTGTCGGATGTGCTGTAATGATCAAGCTGATCGAAGATGGCCCGGATGTGGATGCCTGGTATGCCTTTACAGTTCAGGAGGAAGTCGGCACTCGTGGTTCAGGCCCTGCAGCGTATGAGGTCGAGCCTGAAATTGCCATTATACTTGAGGGAACAACAGCAGGAGACATGCCTGGTACCGAACCTCACAGAAAGGTCTGTGTCCCAGGTAAGGGAGCGGTCTTGCCGTTTATGGATTCATCTTCAATATACGACAAGGGACTGCATTCACTGTTGATAAAGACAGCGGAAGAGAACAACATTCCATGGCAACATAAGGAATATGTGTCCGGTGGGACCGATGCGGGAACCATCCAAAGAACAGGCGGCGGAATTAAGGTCGGTGCAATCTCTGCGGCTGTACGATATATTCACTCCCCGTCATGTGTCGCTTCAGTTGAAGATTTTGAATCGATATATCGTCTTGCATATGAATTTTTGAAGAATTGCGGAGGTTTACAGAATGTTTGATGTATTTGAAACAATAGCAAAGCTTGCAGCGGTCCATTCTCCTGCCGGCTTTGAGACCCCCATTACCGAAGTACTGACCGAACTGGCAACACCTTACGCCGATGAGATAAGAGTCGATGCACTTGGTAATCTTATAGTCTACCGGAAGGCTGACGCAGTTCAGGACGGGGACTATGCACCCAAGAAAGTTATGCTCTCCGCCCATATGGACTCAATCGGTATGATTGTCACCCATATCGATGAGAACGGATTTATTAGATTCTCAAATATCGGAGGTCTATCCCCAGCTACTATCCTCAACATTCCTGTAAAGTTCGCAAATGGAACAAGGGGAGTCGTTGCAAAGGATGGCAAGGTGGAGATCAAGGACCTGAAAATCAACGATCTCTATATCGATATAGGTGCTGGCTCAAAGGAGGAAGCACAGAAGTATGTAAGTGTTGCTGATGTGGCGGTATTCGCATCGGAGACATACAGAGTGGGACAGACACGCATCGTGTCTCCGTATATGGATGACCGTATTGCATGTGTAGTACTCTTGAAAGTACTAGAGTCTATAAGAGATAGTAAGAATGACTTGTATTTTGTGTTCTCCTCACAGGAAGAAGTCGGTATAAGGGGCGCCAAGACAGCCGCATTCAGCATTGAGCCGGATGTAGGTCTAGCTGTAGATGTAACATCTACCGGCGACACACCCGACATGAAGGTGCCGATGGAATGCTCCATTGGTAAGGGTGCGGCAATAAAGGTAATGGATGCCTCTCTCATATGTTCACCTAAGATAGTGCGTACTTTAGAAAGCATTGCAAAGGAATACGAAATCAAGCATCAGTTTGAGGTGCTACAACATGGAGGGACTGATGCAGGCGCTATCCAACTCGCTAGAGCGGGAGCACATGTAGGTGCAGTCTCTATACCGACACGCTATATCCACTCACCTCAGGAGATGTGTGACGAAGAAGATGTTAAGGCAGCTTGCGCTCTGATTGGATTGTTTGTAGCAAATGAGCTAGAGCCTAAAACCAATTGAAAATTGATAGAAAAGATAGCGTTAAATAGACCGCACAGAAGGATTCCCTTCTGTGTGGTCTTTTCTAAGAGCGAATACTTTGAGCTTCAACTGTACGGAATGTACTTAGGAACTTTTGTTGGCGCTATGAAGCTTCTTCATAGGTCTCATTCTGAGAAAAGGTCTCAGCCTGTGAAAATCTATTCAGAAGCTCCTCTCTGTTTGCGTTGAGGTCGATCTCAAGCACACTTCTTCCGGATTTCGAAGCATATCGCCATGTATCATCAAGAGGGACCTGTATCTGTTCGATTTCAAGCTTATCATCGAATAATACAGCTGTACTGAGGTTGATAATCTCTTTTAGTTTCATATTTGTGCCCGCATATTTCAATGTGGACAAGAGGAGCTTCCAGAGCTCTTTTGGGTTACTGTTGTTTCTTATGCTGCTATAGAGCCCAACTATAACATCGCGTTGCCTGCGGGTTCGCTCAAAATCAGCGTTTCCCACACTCCGATTACGGCAGTGAGTTAGCGCTTGAGTTCCCACGAGCACGTATACGCCGTCCTCTTCAGGGAGTCTATCTTCCTCAATCCTAGCGTGTCGATTTATGTATACAGCTTCCTCTCTTGTTATGTGAATTTCTATTCCCCCAATCGAATCGACTATTGATATAAGGCCGAAAAAATCAATCAAAACATAGCTCTCTATATCGAGTGAAAAGTTTTCGTTTAGAGTATCGATCAGCATTTCCGGCCCTCCAATAGCATGGGCTGCATTCAGACGGTTATAGCCATGATTGGGTATATCTATCCAAATATCCCTCATGAAAGATGTCAGGCAAGCTTTATTAGTGTTTGGGTTATATGAAAGCAGCATCATGACATCAGACCTACCGGTCTCTCGTTCGTTATCATCTACATCGGTTCCAATCACCAGAATATTGTGGATCGTTTTAGCTATGCCAATCGAATCATTATCCATAGCCATTTCGCTAGAACCATCGCCCTCCTGCGTTGAAACCCGACTCGGCGCATTGGTGGAGCCCTCATTAGTATCTTCGGCTGTCGCAAATATGGGCATAGCACTGGCAAGAGGGGGGAAGAGGGTTCTGTTGATCGACTGTGATTTGAGAAAGCCTCAACTACATGAGAAATTTCGAATCGCAAAGAACTCTGTAACATCATTTTATGGATTTGAGACAAAGAGTGAGCGGAGAAAGTGCATAATTGAAGTATTTAGTGGACTTTATGTACTTCCGTTCATTAATGACATAGATAAGAACCACACTTTTTTCCAAACTAGCGGCTTTTCAAATGCTGTCCATGATTTTGAGAGTGAATATGACATCATAATCTTTGATTCAGCACCGGTCTATGACGTCACCGACTCCTTAAGTCTTGTCGGACTCTCTGATGCTGTGATCATGGTGATCAAACAGGACGAGGCCCTTATAAGCGAACATATAAAATCTACCGAAAAGCTCAGTGCGGTTGGCGGCAGATTTCTAGGTTCAATATTTAATGATGTGAAGTATGTCATGCAGAAATCAAGATATATTGATAAGTATAGCTATCACCGGTTCACCAATAATGGAAAAACCGGGCAGCTGCCCGGTTAGGATAAATCTTTAAGCGCTTCGACAAGAGCGTCTATATCGTCATCTGTGTTGTCTTTGGAAAAGCTTATACGGATAGAGGATTTTATTAGTCTTGGATTCACCCTCATCGCTTCTAGAACTGTACTGCTTTTGCCGCGATTGCATGCCGAACCTCCTGAGACAAAGATTCCCCTGCTTTCCAGCATCCTGATAAGGACCTCGGTGGGGTACTTAGGTACAGCAATGTTTACGATAGCGCCTTCCGCTGCGATAACAGTAACGCCGGAGAGTTTTTCAATACCCTTAAGCAGGCTTTCACGCAAGTGAGAGACATGGTCTATGTTGCTCTTCAATGCTTGGTTTGCTTCGCGGACCGCCACGCCAAATCCTGCGATAGCCGGTACTGCCTCGGTACCAGATCTGAGTCCCGATTCCTGTCCTCCGCCATGTGACATAGGCTTTAGCCTAATACCGTTTCGGACATAGAGAGCGCCAGCGCCCTTTGGACCATGGATCTTGTGTGAGCTCACGCTGAGCATGTCTACTCCGAGTGTCTGAACATCGAATTCATACTTCATGTAGGCCTGTACGGCATCGGTGTGAAAAATGATATCGGGGTGGATTGGTCTAACTAGCTTTACCACATCGGCAACAGGTTGAAGTGCTCCGGTCTCATTGTTGCATAGCATCATTGACACGAGTATTGTATCCGGACGGATAGCTTCGACTATTCTTTCAGGATCGATTTTTCCGTTCTTTTCAGGTGCCACAAACGTTACATCAAATCCATTTTCGCCTAGATACTTGATAGTGTTTGCAACAGAAGGGTGCTCAATGGCGGTGGAAAGAATGTGCCTGCCCTGTCTTTGCATAAGGTTAGCTGTCTGCAGAATTGCAATATTATTTGATTCAGTACCCCCGGAAGTAAATAGGATTTCATTGGGCTTGCAGTTGAGGGAGGCTGCGAGCTCTTTTCGTGCATCCTCTACGATGTTCTCGGCCTCAATACCCATTGAATGAACAGAGGAGGGGTTTCCGAATCTTATAGTCATCGCGTCCATTACTGCTTCTGCAGCGCCGGTAGATACTTTTGTTGTCGAAGCATTGTCCAGGTAATGCATGCTAAGCCATGGCTCCTTATATTAGTTTCAAAGACTCCTAGACTCAGTGTCTAAGCATATGGTTCTTTCTAACTCTTGTGTTGTACAAGGTCTCTTCGATTATATAGTGCGTTGTATAGACCTTCTTTTTCTCCTTATAGGTGGACTCATGCGTTATCTCTTCATCGATTTCGGCGCACACTTTGTCTATGTCACCGAACTTGGCTATCCTAATATAGTTGGGGTGGATATTGGGCTTAAACAAACAGAGGATACTATAGATAAGAAAAGTAGGGAAGAGTATCGAGAAAAAGATGACCAGCCCAAAGTCAACAAACTCATCCTCAACTGTAAGGCCTCTGAGGTCGACGATATATGAAGGGATGTTGGCTCCCGCGTTCTCAGTCATGCCTAGGTCATGGCCGACGAATAGGGGAAGCTCAGAGAAAACAGCACCCTTTATTGTATCTCCAGGAATTATACTATAGTCTGCAGGGAGCAGGGCAACATACTTGACTCCTTCTATAGATATAAAACCGACCTTAAATTCCGTATTTGGAGGGTAGGAGTGTGTTTGAGGATTGGCGTAGAGTATTTCCAGGGTCTTACTTTCAGTGACGCCATAGCCAAAACCCGCATCCTCAAAGCTCTCAGCAGTAAACTGAAAACGATAGCTTGCTCCGTCAACAAAGAGTTCGTTGATACGAAGAAAAGGCGGCATAACTACCATAAGGTCTCGAGTATTGAATGCTTCCGATTCTGGCTCTATAGTGAGTACTCTCGAATTAGATCTAAGATTGGCAGCATCCAGCTCATGGCCTGCTGAGTGGGCGTTAAGGAGATAGATATAGGAGTCCGAGACGTATAGAATACAGAGTATAAAAAGCACAATAGCCCAAACGAGCATTGCAATAGTATTCTTCCGCGTTTTATTATAGATATATCCTCTGGTCAAAGTGAATTACCTCCTGCAGTACGGTATTGAAGCGCTTCTGCGATGTGGTACGGTTTGATATGGGGGGACTTTTCAATATCTGAAATCGTACGGGCAAGTTTTAGCACCCTGTCATACGATCGGGCGGTAAGGCCCAATTTGTCGAATGCGGACTTAAGGAGAGCTATACCTGAGGAGTCCGGTTTACAGAATCTCTCAATGAGATTCGAAGGGAGATGCGCGTTTGATTCGATGCCGAACTCACTGTATCGCTCCTTGGCGAGAGAGCGCGCTTCTGTTACGCGTTTTCGAATTGAGGCGGACCCTTCGCCGGAAGGTTTGCCGGACAGTTCATCAAAATCTAGCGGGGGGACGTAAACCGTCATATCGATTCGGTCCAGGAGTGGGCCTGATACTTTACCCAAATAGGATTTAATTTGCGACTCTGAACAGACGCAGGGGTGAGTCGGATGACTATTCCAGCCGCATTTGCATGGATTCATGGCACAGATAAGTATAAATTTGCAGGGATATCGAACTGTGCCTGAAACACGGGATATAACTATTGAACCATCCTCAAGTGGCTGTCTCAGAGTTTCAAGTGAGCGGCGCTCAAACTCTGGAAGCTCATCCAGAAACAGTACTCCGTTGTGGGCTAAAGATATTTCGCCGGGTTTTGGAACATTACCGCCGCCTGATAAGCCGGCAACTGAAATTGAGTGATGTGGCGACCTGAAGGGGGGATAGGTCAAAAGAGGTCTATCCCTAGTTACTAGTCCTGCCACTGAGTGAATTGCAGTAGATTCTATTGCTTGTCTATCAGTTAGGGGAGGGAGTATAGAGGGGATCCTTTTAGCGAGCATACTCTTTCCAGAGCCCGGTGGTCCGACAAGAAGAACATTATGACAACCGGCTGCTGCAATTTCCAATGCGCGCTTTACGCTGTCCTGTCCCTTTACATCCGAAAAATCGGGAAGAACGCTGCTCTCACCATTTACAACAGGGTTTTTTACCGGGTCAAGCAAAACCCTGCCGTTGAGGTGGCGGACAATCTCGCCTCCATTTCGCGGGGCGTAAATTGTAATACCGTCAACAAGCGCCGCCTCCGATGCGTTGTCACTCGGAACGTAGAGCTCCTCTATTCCAGCATCGCGGGCAGCGAGAACCATAGGAAGTACTCCATTGACCGGCCGCAGCTCACCGTTAAGCGAAAGCTCACCGATGAATGCAGAGTTTTTCTGAGGCATTATGATTTGGCCCGAAGCGGTGAGCAGTCCAAGCAGGATGGGGAGGTCATAGACAGACCCCTCCTTTCTGGTGTCAGCTGGCGCAAGATTTACTGTGATTCTACCTTTTGGAAAGTTAAATCCGCTATTTCGAAGAGCTGCCCGCACTCTCTCCCGGGATTCACGAACTGTAGTGTTCGGAAGCCCGACAATATCGAAGGAAGGCAGCCCCTGAGACAGAAAACACTCAACCGTCACCATATATCCGCTAATTCCGAAGATGCCTGTAGAATTGATGTTGCTCACCATAATGCTCACCTCTTGGTAGTGGACAGAATAATGGAATCTTATGCCAATGATACAACCATATTCTACCACTATTAAAGAGGCGCGTCAACAGATTGCATTGTGGTGAACATACAATAGGCCAGGTAAACAAAACTTGGCAAGCACTTAATTGAGCGTATATATTTACTGATATTATACTAACATAGGCATCCAGGTGCGTCAATAACCGTGAAAGCTTTCAAACAGTTCATTTTTCGACCATGAGTGTTTACAGTTTAGTATTTTCATGGTAAAATGCTATGTGGACAATATCGTTTGTCAGACAATTAACATAGAGGCAGACCGATGTTCAAACCTACCTATTATTGTAACGGAGGTTTGCCATCAATCACTAAGGAGGAAGTACATACATGGCTCGTAAAAAGAAGACCATGGACGGCAACACAGCCGCAACGCATGTATCCTATGCATTTACCGATGTTGCGAGTATTTACCCGATTACGCCCTCGTCGGTAATGGCTGAGCTTGCCGACAGTTGGTCAGCTAACAACATGAAGAACATCTTCGGTCAGAACGTCAAGGTTCAGGAGATGCAATCTGAGGCAGGAGCTGCTGGCGCCGTTCACGGCTCTCTGGCAGCAGGAGCCCTCACCACAACATTTACCGCTTCCCAGGGACTGCTTCTAATGATTCCCAACATGTACAAAATCGCAGGCGAGCTCCTTCCGGGCGTTATCCACTGTTCAGCACGTACGGTAGCATCGCATGCGCTCAGCATATTCGGAGATCACTCTGATGTAATGGCATGCAGAGCCACTGGATTTGCTATGTTGGCCTCAACAAACCCTCAAGAGGTAATGGATCTTGGTGCTGTTGCTCATCTGGCAGCGATTAAGGGAAGGGTACCTTTCCTCCATTTCTTTGATGGATTCAGGACCTCACACGAGCAGCAGAAGATCGAAGTGTGGGACTACGATACACTGGCTAAAATGGTAGACATGGACGCAGTTGACCGTTTCCGTAAGCATGCCCTAAGCCCTGACAGACCTGTCCTTCGCGGTTCTGCTCAAAATGGTGATATCTTCTTCCAGGCACGTGAAGCAAGTAACTCATATTACGATGCTCTCCCCGCAGTTGTCGAAGAATATATGGATATGGTCAATGCCGAGATCGGCACAGATTACAAGCTGTTCAACTACTACGGCTCGCCCGACGCAGAGCATGTAATCGTAGCTATGGGTTCAGTCTGTGACACCATTGAAGAGACAATCGACTATCTGATCGCTAACGGTGAGAAAGTTGGACTAATAAAAGTCCGTCTGTACCGTCCGTTTGTAACAGAGAGATTTATCGAAGCAATTCCCAAGACTGCAAAGTCAATTTCTGTTCTTGACCGGACAAAAGAACCCGGCTCACAGGGAGAGCCCCTCTATCTCGATGTTATTACTGCTCTCAGCAATAGCGGTCTGGACAATATCAAAGTATACGGCGGACGCTACGGCCTGAGCTCAAAGGACACCCCACCCTCAAACATTATCGCAGTATATAAAAATATGCAGTCCGATAACCCGAAGAGGATGTTCACAGTCGGTATCGAGGACGATGTAACAAACCTGTCACTCCCAATTTTAGAGAATCCAAACACAACTCCCGAGGGCATTGTTTCATGCAAGTTCTGGGGGCTTGGCTCGGATGGAACTGTCGGAGCAAACAAAAACTCCGTCAAGATTATCGGTGACCACACCGACATGAACGTACAGGCATACTTCTTCTACGATTCAAAGAAATCCGGCGGAATAACGATTTCGCACCTCCGTTTCGGAGACAAGCCGATAAAATCAACATACTATATCTCACGGGCCGACTTTGTTGCATGCCATAACCCCTCTTACATAGGTAAGTACAAGATGGTACAGGATGTAAAGCCCGGGGGTACATTCCTCGTTAACTGCCCTTGGACACAGGAGAACATCTCCGATTACCTGCCCGCAGAGGACAAGCGCTATATTGCTGAAAACAACATTAAGCTATACGTTGTAGATGGCGTAAATATTGCAAAAGAGATCGGACTTGGCGGCCGTATCAATATGATCCTAATGTCGGGGTTCTTTAAGCTGTCTAATATCCTTCCAATTGATGAAGCGGTTGAATATATGCGCAAAGCAGTTGTTGATTCCTACGGAAGACGCGGCGAGGCCGTTGTAAACATGAACTATAAGGCGATCGAAGCCGGCGTATCTAGCCTCATCGAGATCGAAGTACCTGAAGACTGGAAGAATGCAACGGACGACAAGAAGCCTGCACAGCTCACCGGAGACCGCGAGGAGCTCCTCGAGTTTGTCGAAAAGATCATGATTCCTGTAAACAACCAGCAGGGCGACAGTCTGCCGGTCTCTGCGTTTGTAGATTCAGCGGACGGCACATTCCCCCAGGGCTCATCAGCCTATGAGAAGCGCGGTATCGCTGTCGATGTACCAAAGTGGCTTCCTGACAACTGCATTCAGTGCTCGCAGTGCTCACTCGTCTGCCCACACGGCGTAATCAGAGTCTTTGTTTCCAACGAGGAAGAGGTTAATAACGCACCTGAAGGCTATAAGTCTAAGAAGATGGTCGGTAAAGATCTCGGTCACCTGCAGTACTCGATTATTCCATCGGTGCTTGACTGCACAGGTTGCGGCGTATGCGCAAATGTATGCCCTGCCAAGAACAAAGCACTGGTTATGACTCCCCTTGATGAGGAGCGTTCGAATCAGAAACACTTTGACTATGCATTCAAGGAGCTCTCTGATAAGCCAGAAGTAAGGGCTGCATTCCCGACAACCACACTTAAGGGCACGCAGTTCAAGCAGCCACTGCTTGAGTTCTCAGGTGCATGTGCTGGCTGTGGTGAGACACCATATGCTAAGCTGATCACACAGCTATTCGGAGACAGAATGATCATTGCAAACGCCACAGGATGTACTTCCATTTGGGGCGGATCAGCACCTGCAACTCCGTATACCGTTAACCGTGAAGGCAAAGGTCCCGCATGGGCAAACTCCCTCTTTGAGGACAACGCAGAGTTCGGATTCGGAATGCTGCTTGCAACCGAAGCACGTCGTGAAGCACTAGTTGCAAAGGTTCAAAAACTTATTGAAATTCCATACTGCGATGAGCGTATCATAGAGACAGGTAAGGCCTGGCTTGAGACCATGAATGACGGTGATGCCTCCAAACAGTCAGCAAAAGACTTTGTTGAAGCACTAAACCTTCAGAAGGACGACTGTGGCTGTGAAGCATGTGCACTGGCTAGAGAGGTGCTCAATGAGTCTGATATGCTAGTCAAGAAGTCCATATGGGTATTCGGCGGTGACGGTTGGGCATACGATATCGGCTTTGGCGGATTAGACCATGTAATCGCCTCGGGTGAAGATATCAACATCTTTGTCTTCGATACCGAAGTTTACTCAAACACCGGTGGTCAGGCATCCAAGGCCTCCCAGATCGGACAGGTTGCACAGTTTGCCGCAGCAGGTAAAGCACAGGCGAAGAAGAGCCTCAGTGAAATTGCAATGTCGTACGGCAACGTCTATGTCGCACAGGTTGCTATGGGTGCTAACATGAACCAAGTCATTAAGGCACTTAATGAGGCCGAGAGCTATCCGGGTCCATCACTGGTTATCGGATATTCACCCTGCATAAACCACGGAATTAGGGGTGGAATGACCAACTCCATGGCCCAGTCAAAAGCAGCCGTAGAGGCAGGTTACTGGCACCTGTTCCGCTATGACCCACGCCTCAAGGCTGAAGGCAAGAGCGCTTTCATGCTTGACAGCAAGGCTCCCACAAGCTCTTACAAAGACTTCCTAGCAGCTGAGGTCCGCTACTCAAGTCTCATGCGTTCCTTCCCAGATCGTGCTGAGGAGCTGCAGGAGAAGGCAGAGCAGCATGCCAAGGAGCGCTATGAAAAACTTGTGCGCCTACAGGAACTGTACAAATAGTTTTAGGGCTAATATTTAAACCATTAGAATACTCTGTCAAAGCTTTATGAATGCTTATATTTTGTAAAGCGCGACATGACCCTTAAAATTTAGCTGTGAGCTATCTTATATGCTCCCTCTATAGGAGGCAGTGAAGTAAAACACTGTATCTTATGGAGGGAGCGTTTTTAATAGAACCTGTTTATATTCATCAGCAACTACTCCTATTGGCCCTGTTAAGGCGGAGTCCATCTGGTTTTAGAGGGAGGTATGTATATATGAATATATCAATAACATATTATGAACAATCATTGTTATTAACAAAAACATTGCCTATAATTAGAAATAAATATGGCAATTTATTTCTTGGGAAGGCCTAAATCCCACTCTAGGATATGCTGGTAACTGAAAATTCAAGATACTTCCCAAAGAACCGAGGAACTGTACGGCAAGGAGAGCATAAGTTTTGCCTATGGAACGCTGTAAACAAGAATAATAAGGGGGCTAATTCATGCTAAATAAAGATTTAACTGCAAGATTACCTAATGGAGAATTCTTTGAGTCTTGGGAAGTGGAGCAGAAGTTTGAACGGGAAATCCATGTCAATAATGGGCACCCAAATGCATCCGATGCAAATGACGGTTCTGAAGATCGTCCCAAAAAAACTATTAATGCAGCAGCGCAGATTGCAACACCCGGAACAAGAGTTCTAATCCACGGAGGCACATATCGTGAAACTGTACAGCCGGCTATGAGTGGTTCGGGTCCAGATAAGATGATTAGCTACGAAGCTTATAATGGGGAAGAGGTTATTATTTCGGCATCTGTTGAAGTTAATGACTTTAAGCCCAGTGTTGGCTGGAACATTAGTAGAGGTTTTAGAGGTCGGTCAGTTGATACTTCAAACATAAAGATCTGGGAAATTGAATTGAACCCTGAAGACTTCAAGGGATATAACCCCTTCTGTGCGGTAAATATACTGCATGACCGCCTGTATATAGAGTATGATAAGACGGATATGACCACATATCTAAACAGAAGAGGCATGGTTTTTGTAGACGGAAGACCCATGAAGCAAGTTCAGCTGTATTACCAGCTAGGCCTCAATGATAATACTTATTGGGTAGAGGCAAATGGACAAAAGGTACATATACGGCTTTCTGGGGATGATGACCCATCAAACCACAAAATTGAACTAACTTCCCGTGAACAGTGCTTTGCACCTAAAATTCCTTTCCTATCTTACATTAAGGTAAAGGGACTTACCCTAGCTCACGCAGCCACGGGAGCTCCTGTACCCCAGCGCGGCTCTCTGTCGTGTTATCGTGGACACCACTGGATTATTGAAGACTGCACAATAGACTGGTCAAATGCCACAGGAATAGATTGTGGAAACGAATGTTGGCACCACACCCGTGATGAAGGACCTCCCCCGGGATACACCATCATCCGCAGAAACATAATTAAGGATGCAGGTGTTTGCGGCATTGCCGGTATGTCCGTTCAAAACATGCTGATTGAAGACAACCTAATATCAGGCACAGGCTGGCAACGTATGGAGCTTTCTTGGGAGGCCGGAGGAATAAAGGTACATCACTCGCGCAACTCCCTTTACAGGCGCAACATAATTAGGGACTGCTACGGGTGTGACGCTCTATGGATGGATGTGGGAAATATTAATAACCGTATCACATCAAACCTATTCCTTGATGGTTGGAACTCCAGAGAGCATATCTTTATGGAGTGCTCCAGAGACGATGAGAACCTGATTGACAATAATATCATTTGGAATGTTGAGGGAAGATACAACAAGGAAGAAGTAAAGCCCGAGCCAGGCTCCTCCGGTTGGTATAAAACCACAGAGCAAACCGTAAAAAATGGATACGGTATTTATCTTGAGGGCACAGACAGACTGCGTATTGTTAACAACCTCATAGGAGGATGTCACTATGCCGGGTATTTTGCCAAGGTTGTTGCGTTTAGAATTGATTGGAGGCGTGGAGGAACATCACGTGAAAACAAGCTATTCAACAATCTTTTCTACGACTGTGGTGATGCTGCAATTATCCTCCCCAATGAACACAATCAAGTTGAGGGTAATGTATACTCAAAAATGCCCGGGGGTTACCTGCGTGTAATGAATCCGGAGCCAGAAATGTGTCTTGATCTTGCTACGTGGCAAGAATTTTGTGGATTTGATCTGACCGGATGCAACTGTGACCTTCACATTGAAATAGACAGTGAAGAGTTAACCATGGAGGTTACTGTCAACGAAGAACTGCCTGCAATAACAGCAGACGATAAAGTTGAAACTGACTATTTTGGAAATCAACAGACTGGTGATAGGTGTGCCGGTCCGTTTGCCGGTCTAAAGGTCGGTAAAGTCAAATTCAATATTGATCCGCGAAAATTATAACTTTGTTTGGTTCGCAATAACCTTTCTCATGAGAATAGGACGTGCGCCATAAAAATGGTTCACGTCCTATAATTTGCGTGTGATTTCAGTCTACTTCCGGGTGGGTGTTGCAATACGCCTTGTGAAATCAAAATCTGTGCTCTTAAGGATGGTTCCGCCTCCGACAACCTTGTCGCCGTCATAGAAGACTGCTGCCTGTCCGGGGGTAACAGCACGCTGTGGTTCGTCAAATACGACTGATACGATACCGTTCTTTCCCGAATATATCGTTGCAGGTGCTTCGATTTGACTGTACCTCGTTTTTACAGCAACAGCCATCGGCTCATTAAGCTGCTCGATCGAAATCCAGTTGACATTGTCTGCGATAAATCCGTTTTTGTAGAGATCGGTCTCATCGCCGAGCACAACAGTGTTTGTCTTGGCATCCTTATCTACAACGTATTTACGTCCATTGAAGCTGATGCCTATCCCTCGCCTCTGTCCAATTGTATAGTGGATTATTCCCTTGTGTCTGCCCAGGACGTTTCCCTCGGTATCAACAAAGTCGCCTGGTTCCGATTTTTTACCGGTGGTGAACTCTATAAACCGAGCATAGTCGCCGTCGCTGACAAAGCATATGTCCTGACTGTCTGGCTTCTCTGCATTGACTAGCCCGTGGTGCTGGGCATATTCCCGCACCTCTGATTTTAGCATATCTCCTAAAGGCAGAAGCGTACGAGAAAGCTCAGACTGCGTGAGTGAATATAGCACGTATGTCTGGTCCTTTGATCTGTCTTTTGCCTTTAGTAGCTCATATCTTCCGGTTTCAGTATTATACTTGATGCGTGCATAATGGCCTGTAGCAATATAGTCCTGTCCCATCAAATCAGCACGGTCGATCAGCTTTCCGAATTTTATGAATCTATTACAATCTATACACGGGTTAGGTGTTCTGCCATCGAGGTACTCGCACACAAACCGTTCCATTACCGTGTTCTGAAAATGAGTTCCGAAGTTGAACACGTAATGCTCAAAGCCCAGTTTGTATGCAACTCTGCGGGCATCCTCCACGTCCTCAAGGGAGCAACATGTCCGGCTTGAATCGGTTATATCGATATCGCTATTTGAAAAAAGTTTTAGGGTTACTCCGCAAACCTCAAATCCCTGGTCAAGTAGAATTGAGGCAGCTACGGAGCTATCGACGCCCCCGCTCATAGCGACCATGGCTTTCTTACTCATTGAAATCTCCTTGTAATATTCGTTGTGCGATTATTATTCTATTAGTGTGCTTATTATCCCATTTTACCACAAGCTTTTCACAAATAACAGAGCGAGACTGTATACCAAAGAAATATCTCTCTCGTTGACAAGAGCAAAAGCGCTAGATATAATGAAATATAAGATATTTTAAGCTTTAGTAATTCGGAATGGAGATGCGAACAATTGATAACGAAAGACGACCTCACCTTTTTGAAAGATGCGCTGCCATTCTGGAGCAGGCTCTCTGACGCACAGCAACGGGAGTTGAGTGAAGGAGCGATCGCGTATCAGTTCCCTTCCGGATCCACAGTGCACGGTGACAGCGAGGAATGCTCCGGTCTTTTTCTTGTAAAGAGTGGACGTGTACGTGCATTTATACTATCCGATACGGGTAAAGAGGTGACGTTGTATCGTCTGTTCGAGAGGGATGTATGCCTGTTTTCAGCATCCTGCGTCATGCGAGACATACATTTTGATATTAATGCAGAAGCTGAGATAGATACGTACGCAATATTGATCCCAACCCTCCTATATGAGAAGACTATTATGGAATCACTTCCTGCCTCAAACTATATAAATCAACTACTGGCATCTAGAATGTCCGAAGTGATGTGGCTTGTTGAACAGGTTATGTTTATGAGATTTGATTCAAGACTGGCACTGTTTTTAGTCGAACAGTCCGCTATCGACGATAGCAACAGCATTATGCTCACACATGAAGGCATTGCAAAGCATCTCGGGACTGCGAGAGAAGTTGTATCGAGAATGCTGAAGCACTTTGAAGGGGAGGGCTACGTCGAACTGTTTCGCGGTGGAACAAGAATCATAGATATGGACAGGCTGATTGCAATAGCTGAAAGAAAGGATTGAACAGTGATAAGAGAAGATATGATGAGTAACGTTCAAAATGATAAGACAAACAATGAGCTTGAGGAGAGGTTCCAGGAGGTCTACTCCAAGTTTAAGCTCAACTTTTACCGAGGGATTTTTGACCGTATCAGCGAGCGTGTAGGAAGCTTAACAGCAACTGAGGCGTTTGCAGTCGAAGCTATCTACGCACTGAGGGAGCCAAGAGTCGGTGAGTTTGCGGAGGCAATTGGAATTTCTCAACCGAATGCGACATATAGGGTAAACTCTTTGATAAAGAAGGGGTATGTAGAAAAGATCAACTCCGAAACGGATAAACGTGAATACCATCTCAGAGTTACTCAAAAGTTCCTGGACTACTATAACATAAACAATGAATATATCCATACGGTTATGGAGCGTATCAAAGAGAGATTCACTCCAAAACAGACTGAGGACCTAACTGAGATGCTCAGAATTATTTCACGTGAACTGATGCCTGAAAACTCTCAAATCCAGAATCGTTATGCAGTGGATATAGAGGACTGAGAAACTCATACCAGTCCTGCTATGCCTCAGGTTCAGAAGATGGGGATACTTTTTCTTCTGTAGCAGGTTTTGTCGGTAGGATTTCCATAAACATCCTAAAATCATAACTGCTGGGCTGTTGATATATCTTCAGGTCAAATAGTGGTGCCGCAGCGATTATATGGTCGAAGATATCCGACTGGATGCCCTCGTATTCTACCCAAACAGTGGTGGAAGCAAATGCATAGATTTGCAGGTAGATGCCCTTATCATCAGGTGCAAGCTGTCTGACCATTATTGTCATCGACTGATTGACACCGGGGATGCTCTGAAGGTAGTTGAGGATGTATGCCCTAAATGTACCTAAGTTTGTAAGCCTTCTCCCGTTAATAGGTACCGATTCGTCTATCTGATGTTTTTCATTATATTGTTCAATCTCATCCAGCTTACGGGCTATATAGCCCTCTAGAAGCTGGATTTTCTTATATTGTTCAATCATTTCATCGGTACAGAATTTGACTGAACTCAAATCTATCTGTATAGAACGGATAATACGGCGTCCGCCCCAGTCGAACATGCCACGCCAATTCTTGAAGGACCCTGAGATAAGGGCGTATGCAGGTAAGTGGACGAATGTTTTATCAAAGTTCTGTACCTTGACAGTCGTCATAGTCAGATCCACTACAGTACCGTTCGCCCCGTAAGCGGGCACTTCAATCCAGTCACCGATTCGAAGCATGTCATTGCCCGTTAACTGAATACCCGCAACGAATCCTAGTATTGGGTCCTTAAATATCAGCGAAAACAGAGCAGTGGCTGCGCCTATTCCACCGATAAGCACGAAGGGGTCCTTTCCGGCGAGAGTTGCGATAAGTACAATACCCATCAGTATAAACATCGCGACCTTAACGATCTGCAGAAGGCCCTTTATAGGACGTGTTTTTGATATCTCGTAGGAAGTGTAGATATCGTTAACAGACTTAAGTACGGCGTTTATGACAAGGGCTAATACAATTATTATATAGGAGATGGCCAGGCGTCTAATGAGATCCAAATAGACTCCGACTAACGGGGCAGCGACGTAGATTACAACTGCTGGGACAATATATGAGGCATAGTCAAAGACTCTGTTTTTAAGAAATACATCGTCCCATTTGGCTTTGCTTTTTTCAACGACTTTCTTTACGATCCTGAGCAATACCTTTTTTGATACGAAGCCTGCAAGCACTACTAGAGATAAGATTATCAGAAGTCGCAGAAGTGTGAATAAAACCGCAGTAATCTCCTCGCTGCTTGTTAGGATTCCGATGGATTCAAGAAAACGCAACATTTGGTGAGTTCTCCTTTCGGGGTACTTGTTGGTTAAGCATTTTCAATTGAGAGAAAGAGAGACTTTTCACTATTATAACCTCAAAATACCAAAAAAGCGAATAATATAGCGAACAATACTAACTGTTGGCTGACATATATGCCATAAAGATGCTATTGAACCGGCCGGAACTCGGCGTAACTGACTTTAAATAAAAAAGAACCTACATCTATAAAGATGTAGGCAAAGGGAAGAGAATAAGGTGTATAGAAATTGCTATCGAAATAGCAAATATCATTTTACACCATAATTCAACAAAAATCAAAGAATTGTTTAATATTTAACATGTTAATTTTTGCCATACGACATTTTCCGAAACTCGAATTTTTAACTCAGCATAAGAGACTAGATACACTATCTTATATAGATTCATCCTTATTACAGACAAACAGAGGCTCTTATTGACACCTAGCCTTCTTCGCATCAATATCCATTTTCCTCTGCGCCGTGCACAGCCTGCTCGTGTGTAAAACCATCATATTCTAGCTGCTCAATCAGCCCATCTCTAGAAAACGATGAAAAACTCAGATATGATTCGGCCGCCTTAACTGCCTGCTCAAACCAATCAGCTCCACAATTGTCAGCAGCATAGATTGCATCTTCCCTTGAATACTTTTCGTACATCAGCTGCTCAACTAAACCTTTATATGAAAAAGCTGAGAAGCTTAAATACGACTTAGCAGAGCGCAGCGCATTCTTTTGGCCGGTAGTTTCTCCTGCGATAGGCGACTCTTCCGGAGATGGACTAGGTGTGGAGGTAGGGGTTGGGATAGGAGAAGCCGTGTTTGTAATTGCAGGACTCTCGTTCGGGCTAGGTGATGGATCGGCTTGCGGAGAAGTGCTTAGATCTGGAACCTTATCACCTGTATCAGTATCATCGCCCAGTGCTGAAATAGCTACAATAACTGCGACTGCAACTAATGCCCAGAACCACCATCTCTTGAAAATCGACTTCTTGCTTTCGCTATTGTCTCTTTCCATACTTCAAAACTCCTCTGTTCCAAAATGCACTATTACTTTTAGTTATTCTAACCGGAGGAGTGATAAAAATGCCTGGCTATGCGTATCTTTTTCTCTTTGCCACCACTAATGCAACTGCAAACATAGCCACAGCAAAGCCAAGCTGTATTAGGATGGAGGAAAATACTGATTCCAGTTGTTCAAATCCAAAGCTTGTAAGCCCTGCTATTTCATTATTTGCTTTCACATACCAGTAAGAAGGGGTAAAGCTAGCAATTCGTAGAACTGATTGACTAATAAGTTCCTGTGGTACGAAAACACCACTGATGAAACTGGGGCCTAGTGTTACTACATTACAAACCGCAGATAGTGCTTCCTGATTGGTAACCGCTGTACCTATGAGATAACTAAGGCTAGTGCCGCAAATCATAAATATAAAGGAGTTAAGCACGAAATAGAGTGTTGCTGGAGTGAGACTGTTCTTGAAATTAAACATTATGCAAAAACCAACCATAATAAACCAGGTCACCATAGCAAATGTTAGGTTTGCTAAGATGAACTGCATGTTGATTCTTGATGTGCTAATGGGTGAGCATGCATTTCTTCGTTTTATATCTTTATCACTGAATACTACCATCAGTGCGCTCATACCCATAACTAAAACACCTAGCATCGAGTATGACAAGTAATTGAAATAGAAGTTAGCATAGGAGGTATCGGCCTTATTTGCCCTAGTATCATAGAGTTCAACATTTGTAGTAACCGATAGGTCTTTAAGCACCTTGGAAACAAGTTCTTCTTCGGCTATGTTTTCAACATTAGTAAGATACAGCCTAGCTAAGTCAAAATATTTCTCTACGCTGATGTCTACATATGCACTGGAGTAGGATTCGGGAATAGTGGTCTTTTGGATCTTGACATCCTCACCCCCCATGAACCTTTCGGTAAAACCGTTTGGTATGTAGAGGGCATATGTGACCCTTCTGAAGTAAAGCGCGTCTTGCAGAGCCTCTGTATCTCTTTCTATTTCAACAAAGTTTGCTACTTTGCTGAGTTCTTCCTTGAGACCATCCACTAGGGGTCCCGTCTCATCGCTAATAAACGCTATATCCGTCTTTGTAGGGGTAAATGAAGCCATCTCTTTACTTTCATTTGACATAGAGGAGGTTGCAAGGATCGATACGCCTAAGAACACAACTACATATATCATAAGAGTTGGTATATTGTCCTTGATGATTTTCAAGCATAGTTTAAATACTTGCATATTTACGCCTCCTCACAATAAAGTAGGTACCAAACCAAAAAACGAGAATAAACATTGTCAATAGGGCCATATTGAGCCAATATCTTGAGAGTGAGTCAAAGAAATGTAGGGAGTACAGTGCATCGGTCAACAGATTTACCGGATTTAGGTAGGATAGAATAGGAACGTTCTCAGATACTGAATACTTAATGCTGTGCATCATCATACCCGCAAGGAAAGAGCAGACCATTGAAAAGGTAATGAGTATTGCGATTTTTAGGCCTTCTTTTTTCTTAATAAGTGCACTTACAATTGCTCCAAAGGAGACACCAGCAATAGAACCTATAATGGTAGTAAGTAGCACGTATCCTATTCTAGCTCCAAAGTCAACCTTGAGTACAAGTATCAGATAGATCAAAAGAATTAACAGCTCAACTATGTGAATGAAAAAGGATGCACACATGCTATAAATAAAAGCTTTGAGCTTATGTGTAGGGGCGATGTTGATTCTTGCTGCAATTGAGGAGTTATCTGCTTGAATTTCCATTACTTCTCTGAGGCCGAAGAGACTTCCATAGAAACATGCCATAGCAATCAGACTATAGAAATAGTTAAGGTGTATATTTGGCTCTGCTTTTGATATAGAGACCTCTTCCAGAACTTCTTTTCCTATGCTATCAAAATCCTGGGCTCTCACCGCCATTGCTGCGGACGATGTTTGCATGAACCTGTCAAGGAAAATCTTAATGATGTTCTGTCTAAGTCCTGACTTTGAAACCACTAATCTAACGGGAGTTTCAGCCACCATGTATCCTGCAATTTCGCCATCTTGTAGTAGCCGAGCAGCATTCTCAAGTGTTACTGTTTGGAGATTAAATATCCGCTCTTCACCTGTGGAGACTTCATTAAGAACAGTCTTAAAGATTTGATTGTTATTATAATTTTCATCGTTAACGACTGCTACTTCAATAGGTGAGAATCTCTCGTTATTTCCAATGTTGGCTAGCGCTAACTGGAAGAAGGTCGCTAAGACCAGAGGGAATATCATAGTCCAGAAAATCGTGACTTTGTCCTTGAAAAGGCATTTGAGCCTGTATCTGAAAATATGTACAAACATAAGTTCCCCTCCTAATCCCTAAGCTCTTTGCCAGTGATTTCGAGGAACACGTCATTAAGCGTGGGCAGCTCTGAGTAGATTGTTCCAAATTGTATACCTTCCTGTTTAGCGAAGTCCAAAACACTCTCCAAGTTGTTTTTGCCTTTAGTGGACTTTATGACAAGATTGCTGCCGTTGTACTCAGCAGACAGGACATTTGGAAGGTTCCCTGCCGCTGAAATTTGCTCAGGTGTCAAGCCGTATGTCTGAAGAGTGATCTTTTCACCGATAGTTATCATGTTCTTGAGCTCTTCCTTTGTTCCTGATGCAATTGCCTTGCCCTTATCGATGATGAGGATACGGCTGCAGATCTGCTCAACTTCCTCCATGTAATGGGACGTATAAACGATGGTTGCACCTTGTCGGTTAAGCTCCAAAATTCCTTCCAGGATTTTATTGCGGCTCTGAGGATCTACTGCAACTGTAGGTTCATCTAGAATTATGAGCTTTGGTTTATGTGCAATACCACATGCTATGTTCAATCTTCTAAGAAGACCGCCGCTTAGTTTCTTTGGCTGGAACTTAACATAGTCCTCAAGCCCAACAAACTGTATAGCTTCATCCACCAGTTGTTTTCTTTTAACTTTATCCGGAACATAGAGTCCGCAGAAATAATCTATATTCTCATAGACGGTTAGTTCCTTATATACGGCTACGTTCTGCATGACAATTCCAATATCTCGCTTGGTATCGTAAGACTCCGGTGTCATAGGCTTATTAAAGACTTCAATATCACCTTTGTCGAATTTGAGTAATGAGAGGATACAGTTTATTGCAGTGGTTTTTCCTGACCCGTTTGGACCTAGAAGCCCAAAGATTTCACCCTCCTTAACATCTAGTGATAGGTGATCCAACGCAACTAGATTTCCGTAGCGTTTTACAAGGTTTTTCACTCGAATAACCATATTTATTTCCTCCCTTGTTTAGTATGTAACCACAGTATACCCAACCCTCTACTTCATTGTAAGTGTCATGAATCACTATATTATGGTGACAAATGTAATCTTAAGTGTTAACATATTCATATGATGTACTTGAAAAGTCTGGTGGATAAGGCCTTAATATTTGTATGTACCCTAATAATTTATCTAGCTTTCTCTGAACCTAGAATTGCCACAGTGCTTGTGTCCATAGCTTTTGGTGGCTTTCTAAGCTATGTGGACAGTAAAAAGCTGAAAGCTATGCTGATTATAGGCTTTTTAGTGCTGTGCTTTTATTACCCAGTTCTGATGTTTTTCCTGCCGGTAATCGTTTATGACATGTTCTTTTACAGCTATCAAGCTATAAGTGTTGTAGTGCTTATACCCTTAGTCAACTTTGTTCAAAGTCAACCAATTCAGTCCTCGTTAACGGTAATAGTACTCTCAATACTTTCAGTCTTGCTCAGGTACCGCAGTAACATATATAGCAAGCTTTACTCAGAACATATTAATTTATCAGACGCAACACGCGAGATGTCCATGACCCTTACAGATCAAAAGAAAAAACTTATTGAGAAACAGGACTATGAGCTAGGTCTAGCAACTCTAAATGAGCGTAACCGTATAGCCCGCGAAATTCACGACAGTGTTGGCCACCTTCTGTCAAGGGCAATCCTGCAAATTGGTGCAATGCTCAGTACAAAAACTGATGAGGGTACTATTCAAGGCCTTAGACAGCTCAATGAGACGCTCTCAAACGCTATGAACAGTATACGTGAGAGCGTCCATCAACTGCACGCAGATTCCATAGACCTAAACACTCAGATACATCAGCTAATCGAATCCTTTACCTTTTGTGATGTGAAATTCACTTATCAGCTAGACAGTTTACCTGACATCAAGATTAGGTATGCATTTATTGCAGTAGTTCAGGAAGCACTTGCTAATATTATGAGGCACTCAAACGCAACTCAGGCTTCAATCACACTGAGGGAACATCCAGCCTTTTATCAGCTAATAATTAGTGATAACGGAGTCGTGATGAACCATAACCCTGAGTTATCTGGAGGTCTAGGACTCAAAAGCATGGCGCAGAGGGTAAATGCTCTCAACGGTAACATCAGCTTCAACACTAATCAAGGCTTCCAAGTATTTATAACTGTACCAAAGGGGGATTAAGAGAACATGACTGTACTAGTAGTTGATGATGACGTACTTGTAACCTCGTCCCTGAAAACAATCCTGAAAGCAGACAGCGAAATCCAAGTCGTGGGAACTGGTAACAGTGGTCAGGAAGCGGTCAATCTATACTCAGCTCTTAAGCCGGATGTATTGCTGTTAGACATAAGAATGGATGGCATAACCGGACTAGAGGCTGCGGAGGAAATCACATCAGTACATAGAGACGCAAAGATACTCTTCCTTACTACATTTTCGGATGATGAGTATATAGCCAAAGCGTTTAGTATTGGCGCTAAAGGTTATATCTTGAAGCAAAACTTTGAAAGCATTGCCCCCTCAGTAAAAGCAGTGTATATGGGACAGCGCGTATTTGGTGATGAGATAATAGCAAAAATCCCCGTCCTAAAGGATAGGGGTTCTGATAAAGACTTCTCTTCATACGGAATAAGTGATAAAGAGCTAGAAATTATTACTAAGGTAGCTGAAGGACTTTCAAACAAAGAGATATCGGAAGTTCTTTTTCTAAGCGAAGGCACTGTTCGTAACTACATAAGTGCTATCTTGGAGAAACTTAACCTTAGAGATAGGACACAACTAGCTATCTTCTACTACAAAAGCATGTAAACTCCCATCTGCAAATTCATTGGGATATCCTTAATTCCATCCGACTAAGACATCACTATCGATCTGAGAGGCATCAAATCGGTAGTGACCGGTGACGGGTGCGCGGTCTAAAATATCCTCCTCACGGTTCGGTTGTCCGCCGTTATGAATAATATATGGCTGCCCTTTCCGATTACGTTTATCGGACACAATACCGATGTGTTCATTATCACCGAAGATTACAATATCTCCTGGCTGCCACTCTTCAATCTGCTCGGTTTCATGAGTCAGAGAAACTCCAAACTCCCCAAAAAAGGTCCGCAGATTCCGAACACGTCTGAAATCAATATTTATATCTCGTTTTTTGATTTCCTTATAAGCATCTGGACGAGAAATGATATCGTTATCGACCATGTCCCGTAGAGAATACCCCGCATGCTTAAAGGCTCTCCAAATGACATCTGTGCATACTCCAATATCATCGGGCGGATACCCTCCGACGTAGTATGAACCGTCATACGTCGGATGATTTTCGGCATCGGCTCTCGCGCCAAGCAAAATATCCGTGTAATCGTCTATACCGTTGTCGTTGAAATCCACACTGCTTAGTATGGTATCGATCCCGAAGTCTTCTGCTGAGTAGGTTTTCTTGGGTAATAGGTTGAAATAGTTAAGTATTAGGAGAACGGCAACAAGCAACACTGTCAATAACGAGAATATGATTATTTTGCTCTTATGCACCGCGAATTCCCCTTTCTCCTGTTAACCGATGGTAAAATTTCCTTGTCTTCCTACCAAAGGCTTGCTTTACCGTATCACAGTCGTGATAGACAATCAAGATGAATGCTTCCTATTTTGGTAAATTTTATTTACCACTAGATGTTAATGTGTTATAATATGGTGGAAATCGACAGATTTAGCGGTCGATCCCAGAAATGTTTGGGTTACATATCAATTTAGCACCAAGTGATTAGGACACGTGGCGCTTCGTAGGCGCCTAAAATATAGTGGACTGTAGGAGGTATTTATGGCCAGAACAAGTGAACTGGACAGGCTTCTTGAAAGCTTTGTAGAAGGGGGACTTCCAGGATGCGGAATGAAAATTACCCAGAGAGGCGAAACGATTTATGAGGGCTACTTTGGTTATGCTGACATTGAGAACAAGGTCCCTGTAACAGGTAAATCTGTATTCCGCCAAGCATCCATGTCGAAAATCCCGCTATACACGACTTTGATGATGCTATATGAGCTCGGTAAGTTCCAGATGAACGACCCCATTTACTTATACTTTCCTGAGTGGAAGCACAGTAAAAAGTTCGTCAAAAATCCTAATGGATACGTTAGAGTTGTACCGACTGAGAGCCCAATAACATTTCGCGATGTCATGTCAATGAAATGCGGACTTCCGTACTGCCATTTTCCAACTGACAGTGAGAATAGAACTGTTCAGGAGATGCAGAAGTATATGCAACCGCTTTGGGACAAAGGGCATTACACTCTCAGAGAACAGATTGAAGCAATGTCACATGTACCTCTCGCGTGTGAGCCCGGTGAACGTTGGATTTACGGCTTCTCAAGTGAGCTGGCTGCAGGTCTTATTGAAGCCATATGCGGAAAGCCCATTGACGATGTTTTTCAGGAGATGCTGTTCGACCCGCTGGAGATGGGCGATACTCGCTCCCACTTCTTCGGCGACATACCTGAGCGCTTAGTTAAAATGTATACCAAAACATCGGAGGAGAAGCTAGAGGCTGCTGGTGCAGAAGTGTTTGACTCCAGATTCAATCGCCACGAGAATAATGAAGCCGGATGGGCTCGATTATTCTCCACAGTAAATGATTTCTCAAACCTTATGACAATGTTTGCTAATGGAGGAGTGTATAAAGGGAAGCGCATTATGGGCCGCAAAACGATCGATCTCATGCGTGCCAACGGCCTAAACGAACTGCAGCAAAAGGACTTTGAGGATCTTTATAATGCGGGTTATGGCTACGGCTATGGAGTGAGAACCCTTATAGATAAGAACAGAGGCAACCATAACGGTTCTTTAGGTGCATTTGGCTGGACTGGTGGTTTTGGTACTTGGTGCGAGTCCGATCCCGAGGAGAATGTCTCCATTGTCTACATGCACAACATGATGCCAAACGAAGAGGTATACTACCATTTGCGTGTCCGTAATGTTGCATATGGATGCATTGAGTAGAAAGGGGATAGGTGATATTTATGTCAGATTTCAGACACTTGGACGCACTGCTGCAAAAGTTTGTTGATGATGGTCTACCGGGCTGCTCCTGCGTAATTGCGAAAAAAGGCGAGATTCTTTACGAAAACTATTTCGGTTGGGCCGATATTGAAAACAAAAAGGCGTTGACTCGAGAAAACGTCTTTCGCCAGGCATCTTTGACAAAAATCGCTATGTATACCGTCGCTATGATGATGTACGAGCAGGGAAAGTTCTTAATGACCGATCCAGTGTATGAGTATTTCCCCGAATGGCGACACTCCACAAAGCTTGTGTATTCTGAGAATGGCGATGTAGATGTCGTGTCGGTTGAAAAACCTATTACTATTAAGAACATCATGAATATGACATGCGGACTACCGTATGACATGATTATGGGCGATATCCCTGTTAAGCATCCCACAGCTGAGGCAATGGCAAAGGCAATGGCTCCTTTGCGAGAGAAAGGCCACTACACTCTGAGGGAGCAGATTAGGGCTATATCACAGGCGCCGCTCGCTTTCGAACCCGGTAGCCGCTGGTTATATGGTTTTGCCAGTGAGCTTACAGCAGGTCTTATAGAGGAAATAGGCGGCAAGCCTGCCGAGTTGGTAATCAAAGAGATGCTGTTCGAGCCATTAGGAATGGAGAGCACTGCGAATTTCACTTTTGGAGATATTCCTGATAGACTTGTTAAGAACTACCACTTAAATCGCGGAAAAAACCTCGGCGACGATGATGCGTTGACTGCTCTGCCGCCTGAGCGCGATGCCATGTTTGTGGGTCCTCTTGGTACAGTGTCCGGATTCTCTCGCGTAATCACAAACTGTTATGACTATACAAAGCTTATGCAGATGCTTGCAAACGGCGGTGTCTACAACGGTGAGCGCATAATGGGGCGCAAAACCATCGATCTTATGCGTACAAATACAATTACAGACCAGATGATCTACGAAGATTACTGGAACTCATATCTTGCAGGGTATGGTTACGGATACGGTGTACGCACAATGTCACACCCCTATGAGGGTCAACACAATGGTTCTCTTGGAGCCTTTGGCTGGACCGGAGGCTCGGGAACATGGGCTGAGGCTGATCCGTCGGAGGGCGTTTCGATCGTGTACATGCATAATCTGCAGCCTAACCTTGAGGAGTATCACCATCTCCGCATGCGCGCTGTCGCATATGGCTGCCTAGAGTAGACTATGGTAGCCTTTAGTAGGCTTTGGTACCCTTTAGTACCCTTTAGTACCCTTTAGTACCCTCTAGTAGGCATTGATAGATATTGATAGACTATATGGTATTCTATTGAGTCTTGAGCGTACCAATCACGATTTGCTGTGTCGTGGTGTCAATGAATACGAAAAAACCATACCTTTTAAGGTATGGTTTTTCTTTGGAGCTACCACAAGTACGGCAGTCCAGTTATTGCTAACCAGTCAGATGACGTGATTGTGTTCAGCAATGGTATCAGTAATGCCTTAAGCAACAGATAATAGAAAAGCATATAGATAAGTATAGGTAGAATAGAAAAGAGGTTGCATAAAAGGAGTTCAACATAGGTATTTACGAAACGGAACTGGTCAAGTCCTTTATTGTGTGTAAATTCATTCGGTTAAGGTTAATGTATCAAATAGCTCGCTTAGACGCTTGCTATCTTAAGCTTAGGATGCCATTAGAAGTTTTATCTGTTCTTGGGCTATCTCCA
>JAAYOS010000052.1 GCA_012520195.1 Clostridiales bacterium
ATGTAGAATAAACGAAAGACTTATATGTATAACTTGGCTTTATAGTGTGATGCAATACATAACAAGGTTAGCAATACAAAAAAGTGCCGCCGCTGAAACTTTTTATGCCTAGCCGTATCCGCGATTACTACCTCATGATTCATGGAGGAGTGGACAACATGACAAAAAGCAGTAATGCCAACACCGTATTCGTCCAAGTTATTGAGCGCCCTGCAAGGAAACTGATTCTAAAACGTGGTATCAATGCTGACAATTATTTTGAATACTGCGAAGAAGTAGAATGTGATGTATGGGACGTGCTTTCCAGTATTAAAGAGGCTATCTACGAACCCATTGGTATGTGGCTGCCCGAGAACTTAAGAAAACCCGGAACATCTGTATATGCCCAGGGTGTAGAAGTGCCGGAGAATTATTCGGGTGAAGTCCCGGATGGATTTGATTTGATTGACCTTCCGCATGTAAAATGATGGTCTTCCAGGGACAGCCCTATGACGACGATAAGTTCCAGGAAGTGATAGGCGAAATGTGGGAAGTTATGAGCAATTACGATCCTGAGATTTATGGATTCAAATGGGCGGACGAAGATGGTCCCCGATTTCAGCTCGCACCGATGGGATATAGAGGATATATTGAAGCAAGACCCGTAAGGGAGATAGTTGCATAACACTCTATGTTTTATGTATAACACTCTACGCTGCAACTGAGAATTTAGAGGTAACTATATGGCTTCAAATACTAATCTAACGCGAGAAGTTGCGATAAAACTGATTAGAATGCAGGAGGTAATATGTCCAAATTGCGGAAAGGATAAGTTGGTCTCGCGTTATAGGTATAAAAAACAAAATGTGGAGCACATTTGTCCTGCCTGCAAAGAGGTTTACCATCCGACAAAGTTGATTTAGAACCTAACCAGATTTTTTAAGGAAGATGCAAGTATTAGGCTATGGAAATGCTGAGGAGGACAGCATGATGAAAAAATATTCCAGAACTGCAAAGTACGATAACAACTGGATCAGTGAAAACTGGATGGGACCTCATCCGCTGTGGTTGCTCGAAGAGTTGTGTGAGCGCTTGGAATTGGAGCCAGGCATGAAGGTTCTTGACATGGGTTGTGGAAAGGGCATTACTTCAGTATTTCTGGCAAAAGAGTTCGGTGTTACTGTATTTGCAAACGATTTGTGGATCAGTGCCACAGACAACCTCAAACGCTTTGAGGAAGCCGGTGTGGCGGATAAAGTATTCCCTATCCATGCGGAAGCCCATGCCCTGCCCTATGCTGAGGGTTTTTTTGATGTAGCGATATCAATAGACAGCTACCATTACTATGGAGCTGACGAGTCATATTTCCCCGGTGTTTACTCCAAGCTAGTTAAACCGGGAGGTCAATTTGGCATCGTGGTTCCCGGCTTGACGAGAGAATTTGAAAAAGGCTATCCCGATACACTTGAAGAGTATTGGGACCCAGAACTGTTCACTTTCCACAGCAAGGATTGGTGGCGGCATCTTTGGGAGAAGACCGGGATCGTAGAGATCACTGCTTGTTACGATATGGAAGACCCTAAAGAAGTGTGGCTACCGTGGGCGAAGTGGTCAAAGGAAAATCTCGGCTTCAACGATCTGGAATTCTTGAATGCCGACACAGATAATGATATTGCTCTAATTGTAATGAGTGCTATCAAAAAATGAAAACGTTATCCAGATTCCCAATTTCTGATGGATGACCCAGGAGAATTGACTGTGAAAAAACATAAAATATATACAATGAGTATCGCAAAAGTCTATCCTCTCTATGTTGAGAAAGCCGAGAAGAAAGGACGCACGAAAGAGGAAGTCGATGAAATTATCCGCTGGTTAACTGGGTATAGCCAGGAAGAACTGGAGGAACAACTTAAGGAAGAGACAGACTTTGAAACATTTTTTGTAGAGGCTCCGCAATTGAACCCTAATCGAGCATTGATTAAGGGCGTTATATGCGGAGTCCGTGTAGAAAACATCGAAGAACCTACTATGCGAGAAATCCGTTATTTAGATAAATTGATTGATGAGTTGGCAAAGGGAAAGGCAATGGAGAAGATTCTGCGGAAAGTGTGAAGCTATTATCTTTACAAATGCAATTATATATGAAAATACCGTCACTTGATCATGATGATTCAGGTGACGTTTTTTCGGTTATTCAGTTTTTTAATGCTGAATATGCTCCATGTGATTGTGTTCTGCGGCCATAGCTTCTTCCTTAGTTGCATGCACTGTACCATGAGGATGCTGGGGCGGTGCGTAAATTGAGTACAGTTTCAGTGGTATGTTACCGATATTAATTATATTGTGCCACGTTCCAGCAGGGACAATAATTGCATCATCATCAGAAACATTTATCTGCATGTTCATATTATCGCGTCGTGAACCCATCATAACATGGCCTTTGCCCTGTTCAACTCGCAGAAACTGGTCAAGGTTTGGATGCATTTCAGCACCGATGTCTTCACCGACCTTTATACTCATGAGTGTAAGCTGCAGGTGGCGTCCTGTCCAAAATGCGGTGCGGAATGTATTGTTTTGCTTAGTTGCCTTATCAATATTAAATACTATCGGTCTCGGTCCATAGTCTTTTAGTGTATAGCAGGAATTCCTGTCTCTCCGGTTATACAACTTAATCAGCTCCTTAATATACGTATATTTCATAATATGAAGGTCGCAACGAAAAGTTAAGGTGAGAAAATTTAGATAAAGTGTTCGAGAGAGATAAAAATTTTGTGGAAAATATATTACAAAAACTATTTCTTGAAAAATGAAGAAATAAAATAGAAATTGGTGTTGACAAAATCGGATGAGATGTAGTATATTATTCAAGCGGCCAAAAACCGAGTCAAAAAAAGCCGCGCAACACCTCGAAACAGGTAGTTGACAAAGCGAAACAGAGATGTTATACTAAACGTCCGCGGTCAAAAAGGGCAGCGCGAAACGCAGAGCGAGAAAGCGTGGAAATAGCGAGTTTATGGACCGCAAGAATGCACCTTGAAAATTAAACAACGTAACAAACAAGCCAGAAAGAAAATGGGTAATCGTTGGATATGGTTTATGATCATGTTTAAC
>JAAYOS010000053.1 GCA_012520195.1 Clostridiales bacterium
CAGCATGGGGAACAGTTACCGCTGCTTACGGTGTTCATAGCCATCGAAATTTCATGGATGTTAACGGAAAAGTTGTATACCCAATGTTAGAGCCGGGATACAAAGACTATCTGATGAGAATGAATGATTGGTATGAGAAGGGTCTAATTTGGGATGACTATATTAGTGAACCTTTCATATATGGCCCGGTTGACAAGGTGGCAAATGGTGAGTTAGCAGTTTTTGACTCGATATATAACTGGTTTGAGTCAAACTATGCAGCAGCATCAGATGACCCTAACTTTGAACTGATGGGAATTCCACTACCAAAGCTTAACGAGAATGATGAACTGCATATTCGCCAATCTAATGCCTGGGCACGTCCATTGCTCTCCGTCAGCATAATGACCACATGCAAGGACGTTCCACTTGCGTGCAGATACTGGGACTATGTTTTCACTGAAGAAGGTATCCTCCTATCAAACTGGGGAATCGAAGACGTTACATTTGTGTATGATGAAGATGGTAACCCACGGTTTACAGACCTGCTCCTAGATTATGAGGCAGGGGTTGAGTCTGCTATGACTCAATATTTACTGTTTAACGGGCCAGGTTTGCTTGATTGGAAGCGTCCTTGGCAGGTGGTCCCACAAGCCGCCATCGATGCCACAATAACATGGCTAGAATCCGCTAATAATGATTGGGTATTCCCCGAAGGTGCGATACTCACTGCTGAGGAAGGCGAAGAGTATTCAAGGATATTCGTTGATATTCAGACCTTTATTAATGAGAATGCTAACAGATTCATAATGGGATTGGAGTCATTCGATAACTTTGATGCATTTATCGAAGAAATCAAAGAGATGGGAATTGAACGTGTTATTGAAATCAAACAACAATCACTTGATCGTTACTACAACCGTCTAAACATTATTGATTAGGCAACTGACCAATATCTAGACATATAGAGTTACCGTAGAAACTAAAGGGAGCCGGCTGCAATCAACCGACTCCCTTTTACTGTCTTACCACACTGCTCTTTCACAGTGGAAACGAGAATCAGAAATAGTATTAGTCCGACAAGGGCCATACCTGCTATCATCATAAAGGTGCGCATACTGAATTGCGGGAGGAACTTGACAACACCAACACTTTTGTATAATATAAGTCTAAACTAGTTGTACTCGCATAAACCCTGAATTTTTGTAAGGAGGCAAGCTGATGTCTGAAAAGAAAAATATTAATAAAGAAACTACTGAGAATGTCAGACCGAATCAAGATGTGTTGCCGCAAAGTACAGAACAAACAGTTTGTGCGCCAGAGTTCACGCAAGGCTGCATAGACACAGAAGATGAAGAGGAATAAAAGGCGAGGCGTAAATTCAGAATAATTAGCCGACCGCATGGTTTTTCACCTGCGGACGGCTTTTTTACATTGCTAGATATTTTCTTTTGTTATGGCGTGATGCTCAATAATTTGCGGATTCATTCTTTCCCAGTCAAATACTTGCATATTTCCCTATTTTAGTATATAGTTTTGAGATATAATTTGAAAAAGGAGTGCACTCATATGGCCGTAAAGTGGACCCCCAATCTATCAGTTGGTGTTGAGCACATTGATGAACAGCACAAAATTTGGTTTGAGAAAGCAAACGACCTTTTCGAGGCAGGGAAAAACAGGAGAACAAGGGAAGTAATCTCCGAGCACCTTGATTTTCTTGACGAGTATACTAAGAAGCACTTCAGCGATGAAGAGGCTTACATGGAAAAGATTAAGTATCCTGATATCGACAAGCAGAAAGCAGCTCACAAGATTTTCATCGATGAGCTGGCAAAGCTAAAGAGAGACTATCAGGAGCAGGGCGGAAAGCTTTCAGTAATCATAAATGCAAACCAGATGGTCCTAAACTGGTTAACTCAGCATATCTCAAACATGGATAAGAAAATCGGTGAGTACACCAAAACACTTGAGAAATAAGTCTTAGCTTCAAATTCAAAAAGGGTTACACTATGTTTTATCAACGTAGTGTAACCCTTTTTTCAGACCTGGTGCAGTCAGCACACAGGTTATGCCGTTTTGGTTATTAGCCTATGAAAGATATTTTGCTTCTATCCGGTTCATGCGGTGTGCCGGAGGTTGCAGGATACCCTACAAGGACGGACATACCGAATTTATAACCTTCGGGGAAAGCGACCCTCTCTTTAAACTCCTGACCTCTCTGACCATCAAAGGGTAATCTCGCCATACCGCATATTACACTTCCAAGGCCTAGTGAATGAGCAGCGAGAGCAATGTTTTGACTCACGATTCCGCAATCGAGCTCTCCACCTTCCTTTATAGGTATAAGGAACATGGTTGGTGCATTATAGAAGACCTTTCCACCTCTAGACATGATCCTTTCATATATGGATTTGTCTTCGAGTTTTGACAAGCACTCAATTGCATCAGCCTCAAGGTCATTTAGTATGTCTCGATCATTGATAACGATAATTTTCCAGGGCTGTAAGTTCATTGCGCTGGGTGCCATTACAGCTGCATCTGCTATGGCTTTTAGCTGATCTTCTGTGAGAGCCTGATCTGTGTAACCACGGCAGGAATAGCGTTCAGCAATTGCTTTTAATACACTGTTACTCATTACTTTCTTCTCCCTTTCCTTCATTAAGTAATAACAATCTACCATTATTTTATCACGGTTTACGAGAAAAATGAATATGTATCAGATTAGGTGTTGAGATAGCACAGCCGAAGGAGCAAACATTGGGTGCTCTTATTACCTACCTTCACTTACATTTTTCAACAGTAAGCAAGCATTTGCGTATACTAGTTCTATTTCAATAGCTTAGACCATAGGTCCTAGGTATTCTTTTCTTGTTTGTGGCTCTCTCATTTATTCAAGTAGTCATTGTCAATGGTTCAGTTTCATTTCTTATGTATCTCTTCTTAAATTGAATTTACCACCTACTTTACACGTCCAA
>JAAYOS010000054.1 GCA_012520195.1 Clostridiales bacterium
GCTGTACTCCCAATGTGATGGATTTGAGCTTTCTTCGGAAGAAATGAGGACAAAAACTCCTTTTCCTCCTGATACCAATCCTTCCAATACTCTTTGTGCTCAGATAACTGAATAGGGAATAGTTTCCAAAGCTCGTGAAGTGTCATTTCTGACAGTGGTTTACTCATATGAATGGCCCACTTCCCCTCTGTCATGTAATTTATCATACTTTTCATATTTAAATGGCAGCTGAGGATGATACTGGACACGGTGCTGTAATGATTGTATAGCTGCTTGCATCCACAGTTATAACGCATAAATATTACAACAAATAGGAAACATTTGCAAGATAATTTGTGTAGCTGTGACATTTTGCTTCCACGCCACAACAAATACATCTCTGCGACAAATTTCCTGCTAATATACTACTGTGCATGTCAAACTGATAGTTGTCCGGCATATACTGTATCAGTGACTAAACAGGAGGCAATATAATGGATAAATGGCTAACAAGCTTAAAAACAAATACACCCCAAGAGGGATTTGAATTAGCAATCAAACTTTCGCAGATGGGTGTGCAATATACTCAACCGTCGGAAGCTATTCGTAATAGGCTACGGCCAAAATACTCAAGAAACGCAAATAGTTTAATCAATGTTTCACAGGTAATCGCTATCAACTTTCATACAGTAGCTGCCGCCAACGACTACTGGAAATAGTTCTCCTGTGTCTACTCTTCTGGTTTATGTCATAGGCAATTTGTATCGACATTCTTCGACCTTTATGCTAGTATGGAAATATATCTGGCAGAGAGTAGAGTCCGTAAGAAGAATAGTCCTACATCACATCAAGACCGCTAAACCGATATAAGAGAGTGGACACAAGGAGGTTCATTTATGGCTAATTTATCAATAGGCAACCTCGTACCCGACTTTACGCTAAAAGACCAAAACGATGCAGATGTCACATTAAGCAGCTTCAGAGGAAAAAAGGTGCTACTATCATGGCATCCCCTCGCATGGACTGGCGTTTGCACAGACCAGATGCGGGCACTTGAACGTAACTACCATAGGTTCGAAGAATTAAACACAGTACCTTTGGGACTTAGCGTTGATCCACAGCCAGCAAAAGCAGCTTGGGCTGCAGTGCTTGGACTTAACGATGTGAAAATCTTAGCCGACTTCTGGCCCCATGGAAAAGTGTCAGATGACTATGGTATCTTTATTGATGAGTTCGGATTTTCAAAAAGAGCAAACTTTATCATCGATGAAGAAGGCAAGCTCCTCTGGTCCAAGGTCTACAGAATGAGCGAACTACCGGATATTGAGGAAGTATTTGAACAACTTAAATAGCACGAAGTCTCACGTAGATGCTTGGCACTCACGTGAAGCATTGATTACTACGCACTAGCACAGGCAAAATTCACTAGACAAATTCTGATAAGACCACACCGAAGTAAACTTCAGTGTGGTCTTTGTATTTCGGTACGAACGTCACATACTAATGACCTGGTACCCATCATTTATGTAGCTCTTCATACCAGCGTGGCCTAACATATCATCAAGCATGGGAAGTCCAGACTTCATATTTTCCTCGTAGACTCCCAGAACCTTTGAACATGCGAGGCATATTCCCGCTATCAAGCCTGATCCCTTCGCCTTATTGTATAATGGGTTACTCTCCTCTTCGAACACTGAAACTAGCTTAACCGATGCGCCCTCAAATATTATCTTTACTTCTTTCCCGGCCTCACTAAGATCTAAGGCATTCATTAGAATATGTTGAAAGCACATCTTTTCTCCGGTCATACCATAAAACAATACCTTTGTCATGTTTTCCTCCTTAATCCTCACACTGCATCTATCTCCGACTTATTCCAAATAATGCAGACCTCAAAAGAATTACAGTATCATTACTTGGATAGAATACTTACAGTAATATCTCCTACAAAAATTACGGATGTGGTCATATAAACTTCGTTTTATTCTACTCTAATCTCTTAAGAGCAGCTGTGGTAATCATGGTGGTACCGCAGCTACTTAAGCGAAACTACAAAAAGCTCCCTTACGCCGGAGCTACATTAGGGCTGTCCATTGTTCCCTGGCTGCTTAGCCTTCTTGATGTCAAGGTGGATGCACTCACAGTTTTCCTATATCAAACTGTCATATTCATGGGTGCTATGCTGGGGTCAGGCTATAAGTATTATGATTTATTTCCTTGGTGGGATAGGGTACTTCACTTGTTTTCCGGAATAATGTTTTTCGGATATGGAGTATCCTTTGCAAAAATGGTACCCGAAGTTAGACTTGCAGGCACTTTGATCTTCAGTTTCGCTTTGTCGCTGGCTCTACACGTGATTTGGGAAGTAATAGAGTTTATTATTGACAGCATTTCTCACTCGGACCATCAACATTGGCAAAAGCGTAGTCCTATTGATAATCACCAACCTACGAAAGCTGTTCAACCTCCTGGTTTAGTTGACACTATGGTCGACACTATTGCGGGCATTGTTGGTGCGCTAGTTGCCTGTTTGGGATGGTGGATTTATTTGGCGTGGATCAGTTAAGATTCTTTAGAATTGTTACGAAATCTATTGTAGGATTCTCAAGTCCTCTTTCAGCCCCTTTATCACTTCTTCAACCAGTTTGTGATCTACTATATACCCGTACTTACTCTCTGTCCTATCAATCTTTATTAGTTTGGATTGTAGCAGGTTGTTTATATGGTAGGAGATAGTCGCACTAGATACACCCAAAGCCTGGGCAATTTCCTTTGTTGATGTTTCTCCCGCGGCAATCATTCTCACAACCTCATACCTAGTTTTATCCCCCAAGTTCTTGAAAACCTGCACTCTCTCGTTGACTTTGTTTTCGTTGATCTCCTTCATTCGCTTGAAGGCCTCTTCCATCTTCAGACCCCATGCAATGTAGTTGTGCCGCCCAGCACTCAAAATAGAAATTGCATACTGAATCATCGCTGAAACAATAATGCGATTTTCTCCACTGACTAAAACATTCGCATCCAGTATGGAGTAGGTTTTCTCCTCAAGTCCTTTAGCACCGTTCTCATTCAGGAAATCAGCCAAGTTCTGTCCGTATACCCTTACTTGCTCCTCTAACGAACCATAGAGCTCAGTAAATATAGGCAGTACTTTCTGCATCAGATCAACATACATCCTCATGTACTTAACCGGCTCTTCAATAATCAAGAACAAGTTCCATTTCGAGGCCGCCTCGGTAGGCAAGTCCTTTATAAGGGAGATTATCTCGCTTTTATCTGAACAAAGTGTTTCAGCCCTACTCATAATCTCCTCTGTGAACTCCATATTGTTTTCGCTTTCAGAGATTATTGAATAGGCTATACTCCTGTTGATCTCACTTTCACTTAATTTTAACAACATTTCTAGATACTGCTCTTCGCTCTGACAACCAAACAAGCTGTTTGCTTTAGATATTAAGTCTATGAAATTGTACTCACCAAAAAAGTTCTTCAAATAAAACTGCTCGATATCTTTCCTAAATGGCTCAAGCTCCATATCCGCCCTACCCAGAAAATCTAAATATTCTGCAAATGAAGGTACTTTGAGCTCGTCCTTCTCCCTAGTCTCCGATTCATATCGCTCTTTAACATATATCAAACCTGGAAACTCCAAGAAGTCGTAAATTCTGCTCTCTATGGGATAAAACTTAAACTCCATCCTGCATCCTCCCTAGTCAACTGTTTGCTTCTGACAGCTCACTGCTATTAACAACTTTGACTTCCGAGCCATCTATCTCGTCATAGCCTACCAATACTTTTTTATATATCAAGGTAACTCCAATTAATATCACTCCACCAATGATTACGACAACGCTCGGCAATATTGTATCATATAAGAATCCAAAAGCCATCTGGCCTACAGGGATAAACACTGTAACCGCAAGGTTGAATACTGCGGAAGTCCTCCCCATCATTTCCAGGGGAACTACCTGGT
The DNA here is from genome assembly GCA_012520195.1 of Clostridiales bacterium. Lineage (GTDB taxonomy): Bacteria > Bacillota > Clostridia > Oscillospirales > JAAYOS01 > JAAYOS01. The sequence goes on from JAAYOS010000054.1 coordinate 3,953, forward strand.
TGAACAGCGTTCCAATGGCAATGTTAGCTACTGTGGCAACTACCCCAATTGTGAAGGATACAGCCAGTAGCCCCGCATAAGGGATTATAATTGAATCGGAAGCATTCAAAACAAAGGTAGATGTAAAAATGGACATAACAAATACTAGTATTGCTAATATCATAAAGCTTGAAAATACCAGCCGCCCAACCTTTATCTTCTTGATCATTCCACCAAACAATGGGGCCAAAAGCATGGAAGCGGATAGGACCATCTGGAAAGCACCAAACTGCATGTCGTTAACCTTAAGTATCTCTTTTATGATATATATAAGCCCAATACTAAGAAGAGGTGAGATAGAAAAGTTGATTATAGTTCCTAGGCCTATCATGGTGGATATTAGCTTGTTGCTCTTGATTATTTTGACACCCTCCATCAAATCGGTCTTGAAGGTTTTTATATCGATCTTTTCCGGTTGTTTGTGAGACCTTGGGATATTTATCCTCGTCTTGATAATAGCAGACAATGCAAAACTAACAGAGCTCACCATTAGTATTATTTTCAGTCCAAAGGCTCCATAGAGAAAAGCCGCTAGAATTGGTGCCAACATGTTTCCTATGTTCATCACAAGTGAGTTGAAGGAGTTCGCCTCCATCAGCTCTTCTTTTTTTACTAAACTGGGTAGCACTGCCGACATGGAAGACTGAAAGAATATTTCTGTTACCTCCAGCAGGATGACAAGGACGTAAATCAACAGAATTGTCAGGTCACCTTCTACTACGATAATTACAGCGAATGATCCTATAATAATCGAGTTTATAAAATCCAAAAGTACTATTGTTCTCTTCCTGTCAAACCAATCGCCAAACACCCCTGCTATGGGAGAGAGTAACAGTCTAGGCAGAATAGATATTGATAACATGGATGCAAAAATGGTAGCTGATCCAGTGATAGCAAGAACATACAGCGACAATGCAAACTGTAGCATATTGCTTCCCACTAACGAGACCAGCTTCCCAAATATCAGTAAAGAGAAATCTTTCTGCCTAATAAGTCTTAAGTTCATTTTGGTGTACTCCTTCTTCGTTCTTGACTATATGTTAACACTGTATATATCTAATGTCAATACGCAAATTAGATATTTATCTAATTATTGTTTGTGACTTATATGATCGTTGATTCTCGAGGGGTTAATGCGGTCAAAAAGAGGCGTATACCCTACTCTATTTGAATAAGGTACACGCCTCTTTGATTTATACTCTAGACTTATGTGTACTTGATAATTTTATGTGTACTTGATAATTGGATTTCGAGCGGCTGACACCTCGTCTACCCGACGTACAGGTGTGTTGTGGGGAGCTTCTTTCAGAAGTTCCGGAGTACTTTCAGCCTCTTCCGCGATTTTTAGCATTGCAGATATGAAGGCGTCAAGGGTCTCAACACTTTCTGTTTCTGTGGGCTCTATCATCATCGCTTCATGTATTGTGAGCGGGAAATATACAGTCGGTGGATAGTAGCCATAGTCTATGAGCCGTTTGGCAATGTCAAGTGTCGTAATGCCGTTGTCATTCTCGATCCCTCCTAAAACAAACTCGTGCTTACAGAGCCTGTCAATAGGGAGTTTGTATGTGCCTTTAAGCGCTTGCATCAGATAGTTTGCGTTAATAACAGCGTTTGCACTGACATTTTCAAGCCCTTCAGCTCCCATAGATAAGATGTAGGCGTATGCCCTTACACACACTCCAAAATGTCCGTAGAAACCCTTTACTTTACCAATCGAACTCGGCTTTGAGTAGTTCAGGGTATATACATCCCCGTGTTTTTCTACCGTGGGTGTTGGTAGGAACTTTGCTAACTCCTCACTTACACCGACAGGACCACTGCCTGGTCCGCCTCCGCCATGAGGTGTGGAAAATGTCTTGTGCAGATTCAGATGGATAATGTCAAAACCCATATCACCGGGTCTGGTTACGCCTAAAATCGCATTCGCATTTGCGCCGTCGTAGTACATAAGTCCGCCCGCGGCATGAACAATGTCGCAAATCTCATTGACATTAGGCTCAAAAAGTCCCAAAGTGCTCGGGTTTGTCAGCATCATACCGGCTATGTCATCCCCCATAGCCTCCTTGAGCTTCTCTACATTTACGTCGCCATTTTTATCCGACTCTATCTCAACAACCTCATATCCTAGAACAGATGCACTTGCGGGGTTAGTTCCATGGGCAGAGTCGGGTACGATTATTTTGGTTCTCTTGGTATCTTCGCCCCGTTCTCTGTGGTAGGCCTTCATTATCATGAGTCCTGTCAGTTCACCATGTGCACCAGCGGCAGGCTGGAGCGACACCTCAGACATGCCTGTAATCTCTCCAAGTGCCTTTTGCAGCTCATACATTACTTCAAGAGCACCTTGAACGGTTTCTTCCGGCTGTAGTGGATGAATATTTCTAAATCCGTCATATGAAGCAACCACTTCATTGATCTTTGGATTGTACTTCATTGTGCAGGAGCCCAAGGGATAGAAACCAGTATCTACTCCATAGTTTTTTGAGGACAGGTTGGTGTAGTGGCGTACTATATCTACCTCGCTCACTTCTGGCATATTCGTGGGAGTGGAGCTTAGATATTTCTCAGGTATCAACTCGTCAACTGGCAGAGTGTCCACATCGCATTTTGGTAAACTATATGCCTTGCGTCCTTCACGTGAAATTTCAAATATCAACTTGTTATAGTCTCTCACGCCATACCCCTCCCCTCTTTAGCTGCAGTCTCAAGCATGCAGTCCACGAGCTTGTCAATTTCAGCCTTGGTACGCTTCTCAGTAACACAGAGCAATAACCCGTTTGTATACTCATCGTACTCTCGAGATAACTGATAGCCTCCCAAGATACCCGCTTCCAATAGGTCTCTATTTACAGAGGACGGGTCCACGGCACTGGTTACAGCAAATTCCATAAAGAACGGCCTGTCAAAGAGGGGTTTGTACACTCCGTTTTCGGTGAGCTTCTTCTGAGCATAGTGTGCTTTCTGCATACACTGTGTCGCTACTTCCTTTAGACCACTTTCACCCATTGTGGCCATGTATATGGCAGATGCGAGTGCGTTCAGGCCCTGGTTTGAGCAGATATTAGACGATGCTTTGCTCCTTCTGATATGCTGCTCACGTGCCTGCAATGTCAAAACAAAAGCGCGTTTTCCGTCCACATCCGTAGTCTGTCCCACAATCCTTCCGGGCATCTTACGCATCAGTTTTTTTGTGGTGGCAAGAAATCCAACATATGGCCCGCCGAAATTTAGGCTGTTTCCTAGCGACTGCCCTTCACCGACTGCAATATCTGCACCATATTCACCGGGTTTTTTCAGGACTGCAAGGGATATTGGGTTGACGTAGCTTATAAACAGTGTTTTGCTGCCACTCAATAGTTCTCCAACAGCGTTCATGTCCTCAATAATACCAAAGAAGTTCGGACTCTGAACAACCACAGCGGCTAGGTCATCATTAAGCTGTTCCTCCAGCTGAGAAATATCTGTGGCTCCGTTATCCATGCCTATCTCAACTATCTTGAAACCGCATAGATCCATGTAAGTGTCGAGCACTTTCCGAACCTCTGGGTTTACAGTTCTTGATACCGCAATTGTATTTCTGCGCGTGCTGTCTACAGCCATCCTTGCAGCTTCAGCACAAGCAGTAGGTCCATCATACATTGATGCGTTTGTCGAGTCCATGCCTGTAAGGTTGCAGATCATAGTCTGATATTCGAATATTGCTTGGAGAGTCCCCTGACTTATCTCCGGCTGGTACGGGGTGTAGGATGTATAGAACTCTGACCTCGACACAAGCTCTCCCACCACTACCGGAATAAAATGATCATAAGCTCCTGCACCTAAAAAACATGTAAGTTCATTCACTCCACTGTTCTTCTTGCTCAAGCCCATCATTTTACTTATAAGCTCCTGCTCCGAGAGTGCCTCGGGAAGATCCAGGCCGTTCTCTAACAGCAGCTCTCTTGGAATATCTCTAAATAACTCATCAATTGAAGACAGACCTAACCTGTCCAGCATACAAGTTAGGTCGGCTTCTGTGTTTGGGATATACCTATGCATATTAATTCTCCTGGCTGCTGAACTCCTCATAAGCTTCAGCGTCCATTAGCTCATCGAGTTCAGTTACATCCAACAAGTCAACTGCGATTATCCAACTTCCGTATGGATCTTCGTTAATTAGCTCCGGAGAGTCCTCGAGTTCCTCGTTGATCTCAATAACAGTTCCAGAAACGGGTAGGAATACATCGGATGCAGCCTTAACCGACTCAACTACCGAAAAAGCATCTCCCGCCTTTAATGTATCGCCCACATCGGGTAATTCGATATATACTATGTCGCCCAAGGCATCCTGCGCATAGTCAGTGATTCCGATATATGCCTTGTTTCCCTCTACTCTAACCCACTCGTTTTCCTCTGTGTAATAAAGTCCTTTTTTTATCTCCATATCATAACCTCCTCATTTTTTATAGCTTTTTGTATAGAATCTGCGCTTAATAACCTTTGCTTGCAGAATTTTTCTTCTTATTTGAACATCTATTTCCGAACCTAGCGCTGAGTGTTCAACATCGACCATTGCAAGTCCGATATTCTTCTTGAGTGTCGGAGAATTATACCCTGTAGTGACGAATCCTATAACTTTCCCATCACTCAATATATCATAACCGTGCCTTGGTATGCCGTTTTCTATCATCTCAAAACCTACGATTTTACGCGTAAGCCCCTCTTCCTTTTGTTTCACTAGAGCATCTCTTCCGATAAAGTCACCTTTATCTAACTTTACAAACATTCCAAAGCCTGCCTCAAGGGGAGTGATACTCGCAGACAGCTCGTTGCCGTATAAAGGAAGGTTTGCCTCAAACCTAAGAGTATCTCTGGCACCGAGGCCGCAGGGCTTCAATCCTTTGTCCGCTCCTGCATCAATGAGCTTACTCCAGACAAATGGAGCATCATCATTGCTTAGACAGATTTCAAATCCGTCCTCACCGGTATATCCCGACCTTGAAACCATGCAAGGTCTTCCAGAACATTTGACGTCCTCGGAGAAATTAAAGAACGAAATACTGTTCAAATCAACATCCACTAACTCGCCGAGAATCTCATGGGCATTTGGACCTTGCAGTGCTATCAGAGATAGATCATCCGACCTGTCTTTAATATCTACATCATAAGGTCCGGCCTGCTCACGCATCCATGCAATATCTTTATCAATATTAGATGCGTTTATGATGGCCATGTAACTGTCATCTTTACGCCTATATACGATTATGTCGTCAACCACGCCCCCGTCTGGGTAACACATAAAGGTATATAGCATCTGGTTGTCATTTATCGACGAAACATCGTTGGTTATGAGGTTCTGTAGGTAGTCTAAGGTGCCAGGTCCTGTAAACTCCACCTCTCCCATGTGCGATACGTCAAACACGCCTGCACTTGTACGCACTGCCTCATGTTCGGCAGAAATCCCTTCATACTGGATGGGCATCTCCCACCCCGCAAAGTCGACCATTCTTGCACCAAGTTGCATATGTGCATCAAACAGCGGTGTCCTTTTTAGTCCAGCTATATCGCTCACCTTCTTTTATCATTGTCATGGTCATGCCTAACTAATGTCAAGCTCATTCTAGCACGAACAAATATCAAATAACAAGGGGCACAACGAAATTTATTCAATCACATACCCACTTCTCTAAGTATGCTTTGCATCTCTTCCCTCTTCATTTCGCAACATATGTCAACCTCTGAGTTAGTAATGGGGTGCACGAATGTCAGGCGACCTGCATGGAGCATCTGCCCCTGTATTTCATGGCGATCCGAAAAGATCTTCGATTCCTCTGTGTAATACAACTGGTCTCCTATAATCGGATAACCAATAGCCAAGCAGTGCACACGTAACTGGTGCGTCCTACCCGTTTCTGGTTTGAGGCGCAAAACTGAGAGACTGTTTGCATTTTGCAGTAGCTCATAGTGTGTAACAGCTCTGGCACCATCATCTGATACGCTACGCAACATGCTACTTACC
>JAAYOS010000055.1 GCA_012520195.1 Clostridiales bacterium
GTCATTATCGACGACCAGCCCGCAGCTTATTTTGCAGCTCAAAACTCCGACATCAAGGTCATTGACGAGCCCTTCACCGTTGAGGAGTATGCCATTGCAGTTAAGAAAGGCAACACCAAGCTCCTGAAGGAAATCAACGAAGCAATAGCCGAATTGAAACAGAGCGGTAAGCTTCAGGAGATATTCGACAAATACATAAACGACTGATATAATACAGTAATTCACTGAGCAGCTGCCTCCAATCGGATAACTGTAAGGCAAACAAGAGTCTATCCGGGGTCGGAAGCGGCTGCTAAACATTCGGGAAGGAGGTCTTCCAATGGTAGTTTATTGTACGGTTCTGCTTGATTATTGGGACAGGATTTCTAGTTCGATCTATCTCAACTTTATCAAGGATGACCGTTGGAAGTATCTTTTCACAGGTCTGGGCATCACTCTGCAAATTGCATTTTTCGCAGTACTCTTGGGAATCGTGATAGGCATAGTGGTTGCATCAGTCCGCTCCACATATGACCTAAATGATAAAAGGGGTCCGCTTCTACGTTTCTTCAATTCTATATGCAAGACATACCTGACCGTTATTCGCGGCACTCCGGTTCTACTTCAACTCTTAATAATATATTTCGTCATATTCGCTTCAGTGCGCATCGATAAGGTCCTCACAGCATCTATTGCGTTTGGAATCAACTCGGGTGCCTATGTCGCAGAGATTTTCCGTTCGGGAATCCTTTCGGTTGACAGGGGGCAGTTTGAAGCAGGCCGCAGTCTTGGTTTTAACTATGTTCAGACAATGTGGTATTTCATACTCCCTCAGGCATTCAAGAATATCCTACCTGCACTGGGAAATGAGTTCATTGTGCTTATCAAGGAGACATCTATCGCAGGATACATCGGTATGCACGACCTTACAAAGGGCGCGGATATTATCAGAAGCCAAACTTATGACCCCTTCCCCCCCTTGTTGGCTGCGGGGCTTATGTACCTTATCCTTGTTGTAGGGTTGACAGCTGCTTTCAACCACCTTGAAAGGAGGCTGAGAAGCAATGACCGCTAGTTCCATGCCGCTGATTCAGACAATCGATCTTGTAAAGTCCTTCGGTAAAACCAAAGCCCTCGACGGCGTATCAACCGAAATACATAACGGCGAAGTTGTTGTGGTAGTTGGACCTTCTGGTTCGGGTAAAAGCACCTTCCTACGCTGCCTGAATCTGCTTGAGGTGCCGACCTCCGGCCAGGTGCTCTTTGAGGGCATCGATATAACAGAACCGGATGTTGACATCAACCTGCATCGTCAGAAGATGGGGATGGTCTTCCAGCATTTTAACCTGTTCCCCCACATGACAGTTCTGAAAAACCTGACTCTGCCACCAATAAAGCTGCTTGGGAAAACTCCTGAGGAGGCGGAGGCAAAGGCGATGTCCCTGCTTGAGCGCGTCGGTCTTGCTGACCGCGGCTCATCCTACCCCTCACAACTGTCAGGTGGTCAAAAACAGCGAATTGCCATTACACGGGCACTGTGTATGGATCCGGGAGTAATGCTCTTTGATGAGCCAACATCGGCCCTCGACCCCGAAATGGTCGGAGAGGTGCTGGATGTCATGAAGGACCTCGCTTCAAATGATATGACGATGGTAGTTGTGACCCATGAGATGGGATTCGCTCGGGAGGTGGGCACAAGAGTTCTGTTCATGGACGAGGGAAAGATACTTGAGGAGAACACGCCTGCGGAATTCTTTGATAACCCGCAGCACAGGCGCGCAAAGGAGTTCCTAAGTAAAGTTTTGTAGCCAACCCTACAAGCGAGATCAGCTCAGAATATCTTAATAAGATACTTTAGGACCGGGTAGAAAGCTCTCAAGAATGAGCCGCCTCTGCCCGGTTCTTTCGTATTGCCGAGAGCTAGTATCCCGGATTGCCACTACCAAACACCGCACTTCTTGTTTTTTCGTGTCATAGATGTTATAATTCGACTATAATTACACGCCTAAAGGAGGCGTAAACATGATTTATTCTGAAACAGACGGTAGGAATTTCTCCCTTTATATAGACGATATTCCCGTTCTGAGTCACAGCCCGGACTGTCCCTTTTTGTCAGTCTGTGATGACAAGAGCTTTGTAAACCGCCTTTTGACCCGAATACCGATAAGCGGCATACGCAGAAAATACATCTCACTCGATAATGTTAATTACGACCATGAACGCTCAATCCTACGGTTCAGTCGGGGTTCGCGTTCCGTTTCCTTTTCGGTACGCGAAAGTGAAGGTACTGTAATCCTCTCTCCTATAAAACCATTACAGTCTTTCAGCCATCTGCGCTTCGGATTTAAGGCAATACCTAATGAGCCGGTGTTCGGTTGCGGAGGCATTACTTCAAGTCCAAATCTCAGGGGAAGACATATAAACATCCGCGGAGGGAGTAGCGCTGTCGAGAGTGAAAAACCTCGACCGATGGACTTTGTCGGTAAATACTCTGGGGGCAGTGAGGCGGTCACCCCCAAGTTTGCGGTGCCTTCATTCTTTACTGCAAGCCTGAAATTCTACTCTTTTTGGACAGGCGGCTCCTCTTACTTCGATTTCTCGCACAGTAACTACTTTACTGCAGACTTTGACTGTACGCCTGAGAAAATAGTACTAGGTAAAGCAGAGTGCATTAATTCCATTCACAAGCACCAGACAGAACTATATGGAAAACGCTGTGCCCTTCCTTCCAAATACCAGAGCGGTATAGTGGCCGGTATAACCGGTGGCTCAAAAAAACTGCTCGAAACTCTGGACACCCTAAGCAAATCGGATGTCCCGATCTCGGCGTTCTATATACGCGACTGGACCGGTACATTTGCTTATAATTCGGCGGAAAGGGAGTTCTGGGACTGGTGCTGGAACAAGGAGCACTACCCCCATCTTGACGAGGTTATTAGGGAGCTTACCGATCTAAACATAAATACACTGTGCTATATAAACCCGCATCTGGCGATGGAAGGCCGTCTCTATGCAGAGGCCTCCAAAAGTGGATATCTCATAAAGGGCGCTGACGACTCCAACCTGCTTTCCGACATGGGAGGCTTTATGGCCGGCCATATCGACTTGACTAATCAGAGCGCTTGCCAATGGTTGCGTCAGATTCTTATAGACAATGTCTTTTCACTGGGCTTTTCAGGTGTGATAACCGACAGACTGGATTACCTGCCCAAAGGCGCCGTACTCCATGGCGGTACTACTCCTGCAAAGGCTTTCAATTACTGGCCTGCACTCTGGACTAAGATAATTCGGTCCGCTGCCGAACAGTGCGGATTAGACCCGGTCTGTATTGTGGATTCCGGATCCATCGGCTCCTCAACGTCCCTTATAAGCGCAAAGGGTGACCGAGTCGACTGGCTTAATGGAAACGGATTGCAGTCTGCACTACACGAGATCCTATCACTTGGACTAAGCGGGGCGGGCCCTGCACACTGCGATTTAGGGGCATATGCCCACCTAATTCCCGAGCCGCTATTTGCAAATCACCTTATTCGCTGGACTGAGCTTGCAGTCTTCACACCTGCAATGCTCACTCATACACTGCTAGGGTTTTCGCAGAGCTCACCCGAAGCAAGCCGGGATGTGCTGTTCCAGATGTCACGGCTCACCAAGTTGCGCTACCACCTCGCACCTTACATGAACCTCTGTATCGAACAGTTCCACACAGATAACATCCCCCCAATGCGGCATATGTGGGAAGCGTATCCGGACCTAGAGAACTCACATAGTATCGACGACCAGTTTATGCTTGGGGATGAGCTTATGGTCGCCCCCGTCGTGGTAGCTGGTCAGACGTCCCGCCAGGTTACCTTCCCGGATAGTGACACCTGGGTGCATCTTCTAAGCGGTACAGAGTATCAGCCTGGAACGAAGATTGTAGACGCCCCACCGGGCTCTCCTCCTGTTTTCTATAAAAAAGGCGGGAGCTACGAATCAACGTTCGCCTCTCTCGCCTATAAAACACTGTGATTGCTTTAGGTGATATGTGTGTGGTCCATAATGTGTTCCTCACAATAGCAAGCATATCCCCTACAAATTGAACAGTAACGGAATTCCATATTGGGGTAATCAGTATCCGTCTTGCCACAGGTTGTGCAGCGGTGCAGATAACCCCTTTTCTTTTTGGTATCGCGGACCTTCGCCTTAAAGGAGACCGTGTTCTTTGCGGCAAAGCGCTTGGTCTTAAAGAAGTAGATGATTTCGGGATAAAAGTAAATAAAGTAGTTAGCAATGGCAACGAGGGGCAGTAGATTTTCCGGAAACCTGTTAAAGATGATGTTGACCAGAAAAAGTGCTGCATTTACGTATGCCAGATATTTTATTTTTATTGGCAAGATAAAGAACAGAAGTATCTGAAAATCGGGAAATAGCGTCGCAAATGCAAAGAACATCGATAAATTCAGATAGTGTGCTGTTGCGAATGATTTACTCAGTAATGAGTATATTATTGTTAGTACTGTACCTGTCAGATAATACAGGTTGAACCTCAGCGTTCCCCACTCACGCTCGAGCGTCGTTCCTATCATGTAGTAGAAGTACAATGAAAGCAGAAGTGAGAAGAAACTGAATGTTGAGGGTATGAAAATAAAAGTAACTAGGCGCCATATCTGCCCCTCCAAAATAAGATGGGGGAGAAAAGTGAAATAATTTACAATAGTAGCTCCTCTATCGGTTTGCGCCAACAAGAATACTATTGCATTCCCGATGATTATATATAACATAAGGTTTCTTATTCCCTTATTTCTATTTCTGTATAGAAATCGTTCGAATTTCTTCAAAAGCAAAAACTCCTTTCACACTCTAATTATCTCAAGCCAAATATAGCCCACCATAGCTATGTTAACTGTAGCCTTATATACCTCCATTGCTATGTCCCTGCAGCAGATTTAGCCTAGATATGCAACTTAGAACTATTCTAACCGTTTTTTCTTTCTTTGTCCAGAATATTAGCAGCAATTGAAGTTATTGCCTGCATATGTTATTATTAGCTTCAATATAATCCAATTACATTAGGGCACACGCCCGGATGGAGGTTATCGGTTTGGATCAGCGCCCTTATCCTATAGAACCCATGCGTTCCGGCACAATAGTCGGCAGGTCATTTTCTACCTATTACCGTAATCTTAGCCGCTATGCAATATTTGTCTTTGTTATAAGTGGGCTCTTTTCGCTCATAAGCTTTATTTTGGGTGAGATTTATCCTGTTCAGGGTATTGACATAAGCACCGAAGAACTTTTTGATCTGGTCAGGACATCTAACACATCTGAGCTAAGCCGCCTTGTGTCGAACTGGCGCACTACTACAGCAACCTCTTCAAGAATTTTTATCATTACATTTACCGCATCTCTATTCCTATCTCCTCTTATTAGCGGTGGAGTTGCTTATATTACTACCGGCTACTTATTGGGAGAGAAACGAACACCCGGAGAGTGGTTCCGACTTGCATGCTCAAAATACAAATCTCTTTTCGTCACCCATATATGCACAATATTACTGCTGACCGGGGTTGCGTTCTTGCTTGGAATCGCTCTTGTAGTTGCTTTTCTTATATTCGGATTAGTGACCGCATATCTAAGTTCATTTGTAGGCATTCTCTTAATGTTAGCGGCTGTAGTGGTGTTTGTTATTGTCCTAATGTTTCTCGTTGCTGCTCAGTCGTTAACATTTGCTACAGTCGTCCGGGAGGATATTTCTGGCTTCAGACCGATTTTCCGCGCCATAGAGCTGTGTTATTTCCGGTTCTGGAGGACAATTGGCCTTGCCCTTCTATCAACACTCGTTCTCTCACTCTGCACATTGATTTCGTCCTACCTTATTGGGCTTGTTCTCGATATTTTTGGTGCCGGCAACACGGTTTTGGGGAGATTGTTTGACAACATGTTGATCCCGCTCATTTTCAACCCTCTGACACCAATTGCATTCAATATCCTCTATGTATCACTCCGCATAGAAAAGGAAGGGTATCTCCTTGCAATGCCTGACGGTTACAACTATGAAACCACAGAGAATTCAGACATAGGCGAAAATCATTGACATTATCACAATCTGTAGTATAATTCTATATTATTCAGCTATTTACCGTATTAAAGTTATTTGCTAAATAACAGAACCGATTCTGACAAAGCGAGGAGTAATAATGGAGCAGAAAAACTACAATCCCTATGTTTCGGCACAGTCACAGTTCGATAGCGTAGCCGATATGATCGGATTGGAACAAGCGGCAAGAGATCTGCTGAGGCAGCCAAGCCGTGAGTTCCATGTAACCATCCCTGTAAAAATGGATGACGGGACAACAAAGATCTTTAACGGCTACCGTATCCATCATAACGATGCGAGAGGACCTGCAAAGGGCGGGATCCGTTTCCATCCAGAGGAGACTGCGGATACAGTCCGGGCACTTTCTATGTGGATGACTTGGAAATGCGCAGTTGTGGACATACCCCTCGGAGGCGGTAAAGGCGGGATCATATGCGATCCACGCACAATGTCGCTGGGCGAGCAGGAGAGGCTCTGTCGCGGATATATTAGGCAGCTCTCTAAAGTTATGGGACCGGTTATCGATGTGCCGGCACCCGATGTTATGTCGAACGCGCAGCATATGCTCTGGATGCTGGATGAGTACGAGACTATCACCGGAGGACACTATCCCGGCGGCATAACCGGTAAGCCCGTAGGCATGGGTGGATCACTCGGACGTACTGAGGCGACAGGCTACGGTGTAATATATACACTCAGAGAGGCACTGAGGGTAAACAATATCGACATAAAATCTACTACCGCAAGTATTCAGGGCTTTGGAAATGTTGCTGAGTACGCAGCGCGTCTCTACACAGAACTTGGCGGCAAACTTATCGCCATATCCTGCTGGGATAACGACAACAAAAAGGCATATACCTACCGCTGCTTAGACGGTATCGATGTAGACCGTGTCGCTTCGATAAAGGACAAGTTTGGAACCATAAACAAACAGAAGGCTTTAGATATGGGTCTGGAGCTGTTGGACGGCAGCGAGTGGATAGCCCAGGATGTAGATATCCTACTGCCCTGCGCACTCGAAAACCAGATTACACCCGAAACACTAGAGAAGGTTAGTGATACTGTCAAGATTATCTGCGAAGGTGCTAACGGACCTACTACACCGGATAGCGATGACATTATCAAAGCAAAGAACATATATCTTGTACCTGACTTCCTCTGCAACGCCGGTGGAGTTACATGCAGCTACTTTGAACAAGTTCAGTGTAACATGAACTACTTCTGGCCTAAGGAAGAAGTGTTCGAGAAACTTGATTTCAAGATGACCACCGCATTCCATGCCGTTCATAATCTTGCTCAGGAAAAGAATCTGTACATGCGTGATGCGGCATACATGATTGCAATAGACCGTGTTGCTAATGCCTGTAAGTTGCGCGGCTGGTTATAATTTGACTCATCATTTACCCAAAAAGCCGCTTCACTGGAATTGCAGTGAAGCGGCTTTTTTTGCATAGTCCTATATGACATGCTTTGTTAGGAGATAAATTGTGGTATTGGTTTTCAAGGAAGATGAAAATCTATGACCCGGTAACTTACAATTATATTGTACCGGTTGAATGTTTCTAAAATGTGAATACAAAACAAATATTCTGTAAAGGCTTGTTTTCCCTCGAATACTATATCCTCTCTATCCTGCTAAAAAACTATACAGCAGCACTTGCCTCTAGTTTCAGGGCTTCAATACCTATTTCCCTTAACTTGTACTTCTGGATCTTCCCGCTTGCTGTCATCGGGAACTCATTCATAAAAATAACATACTTGGGTTTTTTGAAATAGCACAGGCCTTTCTTTACAAACTCAATAATCTCATTTTCGGTGAGCCTGCAGCCCTCCTGCAGAATCGTGCATGCGAGAATCTCCTCACCATACTTGCGATCGGGCACGCCGACGATCTGGACGTCCTTTATCATCGGATGAGTATACAGGTACTCTTCGATCTCCCTTGGATATACGTTCTCGCCGCCGCGGATTATCATATCTTTGAGCCTTCCTGTAACCCTGAAATATCCGTTTTCATCCACACTACCCAGATCACCCGTATGCAACCATCCTTCATCATCGATCACCTGTGCGGTCGCTTCGGGCATATTGTAGTAGCCCTTCATTACATGGTAGCCTCGGGTCACTATCTCACCGGTGACATTGGGTGGACAGTCCTCCCCGGTCTCACAGTCGACTATTTTAGCTTCGCAGTGAGGGAGTGTCTTTCCAACAGTCTCTACTCTCAAGTCTATCGGATCGTCTGTCCTGCTCATCGTTATTCCGGGCGACGACTCTGTCTGACCGTAGGTAATGACGATCTCTCTCATATTCATCTGTTCGATAACACGCTTCATAACTTCCTTTGGGCACGGTGACCCTGCCATTATCCCTGTTCTCAGGGTGGAAAAGTTATATTTCTCAAAATCGGGGTGATCTAGAACTGCAATAAACATTGTAGGAACGCCGTGGAGAGCAGTGCACTTTTCCCTCTCAACTGCCTGCATAACACGCAATGGGTCAAACTGCTCAATAACAACCATTGTTGTCCCGTGTGTTACCGCTGCGGTTACAGCTAGAACTAATCCAAAGCAATGGAAAAGTGGTACGGGTATGCAGAGTCGGTCTTTTTCAGTAAGCGCCATACAGTCGCCTATACATTTTCCGTTATTTACGATGTTGTGGTGTGTCAACATAACACCCTTAGGAAAACCAGTAGTTCCGGAAGTATACTGCATGTTAATGACATCGTAAACATCGCAGGATGCCTGTGCTTCAGCCCGAACAGCTTCACTTACGCTCTCGCCTGATGTAATCAAATCGTTGAAGTGATACATGCCTGAAGGTGCTTCTGTCTTACTACCTGCATATATTACGTTCTTGAGGAACGGCAGAGCCTTGCTTACCAACTGCCCCGGCTCGCTGTGTTCCAATTCGGGGCAAATCTCATTAAGACATGATACGTAGTCATACCCCCTGTACCCATCAACCAAAATCAGAGTCATTGAATCGGACTGCTCAAGCAGGTATTCAAGCTCGTATCTTTTATAGTTGGTGTTTACAGTAACAAGTACTGCACCAATCTTTGCGGCAGCAAACATAGTTATAATCCACTCGGGTACATTAGTCGCCCACATGGCAACGTGGTCACCCTTCTTTATGCCCAGCGATAATAGGCCCCGCGCAACACGGTTGCAGATACTTTGCAACTCCCTGTATGTGTAGCGGATACCTTCATGAGGGTAGACAATAGCCTCATTATTTGGAAACCTGTCTGCAATTTCATCAAACATATCTCCTATAGTGATCTCCATCAATTGGGAGTTATTCTTGCTTATCTCTGTCATGTCGTCCTCCATATAAATCAATGTTGTTTGAGCATTCAATCTGTATATGTCGGCTGCTTTTGATGAGTTTTTCTATTAAGCATAAAATAAACTCCGTCTCTTTTCAGAGACGGAGTCAAATTCTCCGCGGTACCACTCTGCTTACATGTTACCATGTCGCTTAATAGAGCACCAACATGCCCTTCCCCTTATAACGGTGGGGTTCCGTCCTGTCTACAACTGTTTCCAGCTTCGACGCGGCCGCTCCGGAGTGAGTTTCATTGTCCTGCGACGCCATCTCACACCACCCGATGGCTCTCTGAAGACGTGGTTACAACTACTGATCTCCATCAACGCTGTTATTGCTATTGAAAAATATAATTGGAGGAAGTATAGCACATGAAGAGTTTCGCTGTCAATACTCCAATATATACCATTTTGTTGCCTGCAATATGTGTTACCTGAGTTATATCTGTTTTCAATGTCTCGTCTTTCGAGGTAATTACTCCGGAGTCTTCGTCAATTACTTATTCGGATTCGGTTACGTCAGAGCTTCCGGATTCCCTCAACAAACGATAATTGTGGTAGAAATCCTTCTCCCCAAGCTCCTCCACCTCATAGAGCTCGTAGAGTGTCTCGGGGGACACGATCTCTTTCCAACGCTTAACCAGAATTTCATTTTTGGATGCATGTTCCCTGTCAAATGACTTATTTGAGTAGTGGTAGATTCTGTCGGGCTCCTTTATTAAACAGGGGTATGAATACATTCTGCGCGAATGCTTCTGTTCCATCCACATGATTGTGCGCTTCCGGTCGAGACTACGGGCAAGATAGTACTTTAACTTCCTTCCTATCCGCAGGCTGAACTCGGGCTTTTCATTGACAAGACCCTCTGTGAAAAACTTCAAAACTTCTTCCTATGATCCTCCTGTGACTAGGCCTCTTCGAACATATCCTTATCAGCGCCGCATAGTGGGCAAACAAAGTCTTCAGGAACATCTTCCCACTTTGTTCCGGGAGCTATACCCTCTTCAGGATAACCTGCTGCCTCGTCATATTCCCAACCACATACTGTGCAAACATACTTTTTCATCTTAATACCCCTTTCTTATTTCCTATTCCCTTACAAAAACTAATACTTTTGGAATCACGGGATCGCTTTGCCATTTTTATGGATTCAAGGCTCTCCCTTCCTTAAGGGGTATTATACAGTTGTTTGTATTCTTTGTAAACAACATTATTCTTTATTTTTAGCAAGGAAGCTCTTTAGATACTGACCAGTGTATGAGTTTGCGTGCTCCGCTACTTCTTCCGGAGTTCCAGTGCAAACTACTTCCCCGCCCCCATCTCCACCGTCAGGTCCGAGATCGATTATATGGTCAGCCATCTTTATTACGTCTAGGTTATGCTCAATTACAAGCACGGTGTTGCCTGTCTTGACTAGTTCCTCCAGAACGTCGATCAATTTATGGATGTCTGCTATATGCAACCCCGTTGTGGGTTCGTCGAGCAGATAGATGGTGTTTCCGGTGGAGCGCCGCGATAAATAGGTTGCTAGCTTCACCCTCTGCGCTTCACCCCCTGAGAGAGTAGTAGAGGGCTGTCCTAGCTTGATATATCCGAGTCCTACATCATACAAAGTCTGGATCTTGCGGGCGATACGAGGTAGATTCTCGAAGAAAGACAGCGCTTCCTCAACCGTCATATCCAGTACCTCATAGATGTTTTTACCCTTGTACCTCACCTCTAGTGTCTCACGGTTATACCTCTTTCCGCCGCATACCTCGCAGGGCACATATACATCGGGCAGGAAGTGCATTTCTATTTTCACAAGGCCGTCACCGGTGCAAGCCTCGCATCTGCCTCCACGGACGTTAAAGGAAAACCGGCCAGCACCATATCCCCTCACCTTGGCATCCTGCGTCGATGCGAACAGATCTCTGATGTCGGTAAAAAGACCGGTATATGTTGCTGGGTTGGAGCGGGGTGTACGACCAATCGGTGATTGATCGATGTCAATGATCTTATCTAGATATTCTATGCCCTCTATGCGATCATGCTTACCCGCCGTCGTATGTGCTCCGTTTAGTTCGGAAGCAAGCTTACGATATATTATTTCGTTTACAAGGGATGACTTCCCTGAACCCGACACCCCTGTAACGCATACAAACATACCTAACGGAATCTCAACCGTGATGTTCTTGAGATTGTTCTGTGCTGCACCACGGACAATCAGCTTCTTCCCGTTGCCTTTACGGCGTTTCTTTGGAATGGTTATTTTCTTCTTACCGCTGAGGTATTGACCCGTCAGAGATTTTTCACACGCCATTATCTCATCGACAGTACCAGCACACAGTATCTCACCACCGTGAATTCCTGCTCCGGGACCGATGTCAACGACATAGTCAGCTGCGCGGATGGTATCCTCGTCGTGCTCTACAACAATCAGGGTATTACCCAAATCGCGAAGCCTTTTCAGAGTATCCAGGAGCTTGTTGTTGTCCTTCTGATGCAGGCCTATTGAAGGCTCATCAAGCACATACAGTACCCCCATCAGAGATGAGCCGATTTGGGTTGCAAGCCGGATACGCTGAGCTTCGCCACCGGAGAGAGTGCCGGCAGAGCGGGAAAGCGTCAGATACTCCAGTCCGACACTTTTTAGAAAGTCTAATCTCAGTCTAATCTCTTTAAGCACCCTGTCAGCTATTGCTTTTTCATTTTCGCTGAGCTCGAGCTCCTCGGCAAATCTGTATGCCTTTACAACAGACATATCACTAAACTCTGCGATGTTTATGCCACCTACGGTGACGGCCAGGCTCTCTTTCCGGAGACGCTTTCCTTCACAATCGGGGCACGGACTCTCACTCATGCACTCCTCTATGTTCTGCTTAGAATGACCTGATTGCGTTTCCCTGTAGCGGCGCTCTAAATTGGTCACTAACCCCTCAAAAGCGTGTCGGTATGTCGCGTTACGGCTTGCTGAATTGTAGGACAGCTCAAGCTTCTTGCTGCCTGTACCGTATAACAGGGCATTGTACGCCTCCTTAGAAAAGTCGCATATGGGTGTATCAAGCCCAAACCCATATTCCTTCCCGAGCGCTTCATAATACATGCGAGCAATGCTACCCTCGCTCACACTACTCCAGCCGTAAGCCACAACCGCCCCATCCTGCAGAGACACGTTTTTGTCCGGGATTATCTTGTCAGGGTCTACATTCAGCTGAAAGCCCAGCCCCAGACAGGTTGGGCAGGCGCCGTAAGGTGTGTTGAATGAGAACATCCTTGGGGACATCTCCTCAATGCTTATAGAGCAGTCGTCGCAGGCGTAGTTTTGGCTGAACATAAGTTCCTCGCCGTCGATAACATCTATCAGCACTATGCCCCCTGAGAGTTCTGAAGCGGTCTCGACTGAGTCAAATAGACGCCGCGCCATACTCTCGCGCACAGTCAGACGGTCCACGACAATTTCTATGTTGTGCTTTTTTGTCTTGGCAAGCTTTATGTCCTCATCGAGGGTATACGTTGTCCCATCAACTCGGACTCGCACATACCCGTTCTTGCGGGCATCCTCGAAAATATTCTTATGCTCCCCCTTGCGGGCACGAATAACGGGAGCCAGTACCTGAATACGGGCTCCTTCCGGAAGCTGCATTATCCTATCTACGATCTGGTCTACTGTCTGCTGCTCAATTACCTTTCCGCAGTTAGGGCAATGTGGGATGCCGATTCTTGCCCACAGTAGCCGCAGGTAGTCATGTATCTCAGTAACGGTACCCACTGTAGAGCGGGGATTCTTTGATGTGCCCTTCTGGTCGATCGAGATTGCCGGGCTGAGACCCTCAATATAATCCACATCGGGCTTGTCCATCTGTCCAAGAAACTGCCTCGCATATGCGGATAGCGACTCGACGTACCTCCGCTGCCCTTCCGCATATATTGTGTCGAAGGCAAGTGAGGATTTGCCCGAGCCCGAGATTCCTGTCATTACTATCATTTTGTCGCGCGGAAGCTCCAGATCAATGTTCTTGAGATTGTTCTGTCTCGCTCCCTTGATTACTAACTTGTTGTGCAAACTGCCTTCCTCCAACGAAAAGATTCTCCGTCAACGGTTAGATTATCTCCTCCAGACGCTTCTCAGAGCCTCAGACCTAATTGTCAGACTGTCCGCGGAGCTCAATAATGCGGTCACGAAGAATAGCAGCATACTCAAACTCAAGAAGCTTTGATGCCTCACGCATCTGTTTTTCGAGTTCTCTTATTAGGTTCTCGCGCTCCCTGCCTGTCATTTTTATGCTGCCGGCTTCAGTGCCGCTACCTTTACCGGTTGATTTCGAAATCTCGATAATATCTCGTATATCTTTGATTATAGTTTTTGGTACTATGCCGTGTTTCTTATTATACTCTGTCTGGATACTGCGACGCCGGTTAGTCTCATCAATTGCTCGACGCATTGAGTCGGTGATCCTGTCGGCGTACATAATTACCTTCCCCTCAGCATTTCGTGCCGCGCGCCCGATTGTCTGAATAAGGGAGGTGTCGTTTCGGAGAAAACCCTCTTTATCCGCATCGAGGATTGCGACAAGTGACACCTCAGGCAGATCGAGTCCCTCCCGAAGGAGGTTTATACCTACAAGCACATCGAACTCTCCTGCCCGCAAGTCTCGCATAATTTCCATGCGCTCGATGGTGTCTATGTCGTGGTGCATGTATCTTACCCTGATACCGGCTGTTCTGAGATAGTCTGTCAGAGCCTCAGCCATCTTCTTGGTAAGGGTCGTAACCAGGACACGCTCGTTTTTCTCCGTCCGAAGGTTTATCTCTCCTATTAGGTCATCAATCTGGCCTTCGATGGGGCGCACGTCAACTTCAGGATCTACAAGTCCTGTCGGACGTATAACCTGTTCTACAATCTGTCCCGACCTTGATTTCTCATATTCTCCAGGAGTTGCGCTTACGTATATTACCTGGTTTATCTTAGACTGGAACTCCTCAAAGTTGAGTGGCCTGTTATCCAGTGCTGAAGGCAGGCGGAAACCGAAATCAACAAGGGAGGTCTTTCGTGACCTGTCACCAAAGTACATTCCGCGCACCTGTGGAAGCGTAACGTGGGACTCATCTACAAAAAGCAGAAAATCCTTCGGGAAGTAATCGAGTAGCGTGTAGGGTGTACTTCCGGGTGCTCTACCCGACATAATCCGGGAATAGTTCTCGATGCCTTGACAGTACCCCAACTCACGAAGCATCTCCATATCATACTGTGTGCGCTGTTTGATTCTCTGCGCCTCTAGCAGCTTCCCCTCAGATTCGAAGTACTTGATACGTTCTTGCATCTCCATCTCGATTTCTTGAATGGCCTTCTCGGTCTTCTCATCGGTCGTTACATAGTGTGATGCGGGATATATTGCTGCGTGTGAGTATTGACCGCGTGTCTGTCCTGTTAGCGGATTTACCTCACTTATTCTCTCTATCTCGTCACCGAAAAACTCTACCCGAATCGCATAGTCGTTTGTATGCGCTGGAATTATCTCAACAACGTCACCGCGTACCCTAAAGGTGTTTCTTTCGAAGGCGATGTCATTTCGCTGATAACGAATATCGACAAGTCGGTGCAAAAGGACATCCCGCTCAATCTCCATACCCTCTCGGAGCGAGACTACAAGGTTTTTGTAGTCCATTGGATCTCCAAGGGTATAGATGCAGGATACCGACGATACTATTATGACATCCCTTCGTTCAAATAGCGCAGAGGTAGCCGAGTGTCTGAGCCTCTCTATCTCACTATTTATTGACATGTCCTTTTCGATGTAGGTATCGGTATGGGCGATGTATGCTTCAGGCTGATAGTAGTCGTAGTAACTGACAAAATACTCAACAGCATTGTCGGGGAAAAACTCCTTAAACTCGGAGCAGAGCTGTGCCGCAAGCGTCTTGTTGTGCGCGAGCACCAATGTAGGACGCTGCAATCTTTCTATGACCTTCGCCATTGTAAAGGTCTTGCCGGAACCTGTAACTCCTAACAGCGTCTGCTCATCAAGACCCATAACAGCACCCTGTACCAGTTTTTCGATAGCTTCAGGCTGATCGCCCGAAGGTGAAAAATCGCTTACTACTCTAAATTCGGGCACCGCCAAACCCCTTTCATATGCAATTATTACTGCACTGCTTTATTCGTTGTACCATTATACATGAACATCTGTTCTATTGCAAGATTATTTGTAGTGGCCTCCGCTCTAAATGAACAGTATGTAAATTGTACTAAAACGTGTTGAAAAAAGCCCCGAACGAATATATAATTGGCTCTGCACGCAAAGTCCAGACCACAATTATATCACACATTACCCGTCGAAAGGAAACAGAAAAATTGATGAAAGCGAACAAATCAAAGACATACAACTTTCCCTACCCCTTTAAGGCTGTGATTTTCGATATGGATGGGGTCCTTGTCGATTCGGAGAGCAAATATCCCGCAGCCATAGACAGGATGCTCGAGGAGAACAATTTCAAACTCACTCCGGAGCAGAGGCTGAGTTTCATAGGTACAAGCTCAAATATTATCGGCGGTTGGCTGAAGGAGTGGTTTCCGGAGGATGAGCGCACTGTCGATGAGCTCCGCGACCTGTACACAGAAACCATTTACAACTCACTCCGCGATGATGTTGACGGACTGATTGAGGGCGTTGAGGATTGGATTCTACGGTTACGTAGTAGAGATATAAAAACTGCCGTCGCATCATCAAGCTCAGAGAAGTCGGTAAGGTATGCGGTGAAGGAGTTTGGCCTGGATAAGCATATGGATGTGGTGCTATCCGCAAAAGATATCAAGGTTGCAAAGCCCGATCCCGAAATATTCCTTAAGGCGGCTGAGCTGATGGGCGTTGAGCCCTCCGAATGCCTTGTGATCGAGGACTCTCAGCATGGCATTGATGCTGCGAAGGCAGCCCAGATGGCGTGCGCTTCATTCTCGGGTGCCCCTCGGCTCGTCAGTGAGGTGAAGGGTGCAGACATAGATATTCAGAGATATGACACAGAGACATTCAACCGTATTTTCTGCCAAATCTAAACATCCTGTCGTCTCCTTCTCCCTATATATGCATATAATACAGATATACCCCGGGAGTAATAACCTGTACAACAAGCCGGCAAGCAGTGTGACAAATTACGTTTTACAAATCTTTTGTCGCGGTGTATAATGAAATGTGCTGATAAGCCGCATAGTTAAGCCGCGCGGAGGATCCGGAAAGGAATGTTGCATGATGAATAGTCCTGTTTTTCGTACAGTGACAAAGACAGAAAACTCACCCTATCCATACTACATTGTAGCCGGTTTCTGGCTTGTCGGTGCCCTCCTTTTCCGCTTTTACAGGTTACCTACACTCCTGATTTTCGGTGCGTCTTCCATCGTTCTGTATATTGTCGCAAAGCGGATTTTCCCTCCAAAAACCGTTACTATAAAGGAGATAGATACCGAACCCGTTAAGTCCGGAATCAGAGATGTGGACGCAGTATTGCAAAACGGATATGACTCTATTAAAAGGATCAGGGAGCTCAACGATCTCATACCTCACGAGAGGCTCAGTTACCTCCTTGACCGACTGGAAGTATTGAGCGGATCTATCTTCCGACATATCGCAGAGAACCCCACAAAGGTTTCACAGATCAGACGATTTGTAAACTATTATCTGCCCTCCACTATAAAGATGATGGAGACCTGGCACGATATGAGCACAAAGGGCATACAGGCAGATAATATCAAGAGCTCTATGGAACGTATCGAAAAGGTTATGGAGACAATGGTGAAGGTGTACGAGCAGCAGCTTGACACACTGTATTTTGACGCAGCTCTAAACGTATCCGCTGAAATCGATGTGCTTGAGAAAATGTTTGCACAGGAAGGAATTTAAGATAGGAGCGACTTATAAATGAGTGAAGAGAAAATTGTTCTATCCCTTGACCCCGACTTCGACGCATCACTTCCCAACCTCGAACTAACAAATATTACCCAAACCGACGAAAAGTCTGTAGCATCAGCCGTGAGCCTTGAGGAGAGCAAGCTTACCGAAGATGAGAGACAGATGGTTGAGGAGTTCTCATCAAAGATCGATCTGTCAGACTCTAACATGGTTCTTATGTACGGTGCGGGTGCTCAGAAGAAGGTTGCGGATTTTTCCGAATCAGCTTTGGCAAATGTCCGTACAAAGGACATGGGTGAGGTAGGAGGCATGATAACCGACCTCATTGCACAGCTCAAGGAGTTTTCCCCCGATGAGGAGCAGAAAGGTTTTCTGGGAATATTCAAACGAGCAGGCAACCGCATTTCGGCGCTGAAGTCGAAATATGACAAAGTTGAAGTGAATGTTGACAAAATCAGCGAGACCCTTGAGAATCATCAGATCCAACTTCTCAAAGACACAGCAATGCTTGACAAGCTCTACGATATGAACCTTAACTACTTCAAGGAAATATCCATGTACATTCTTGCCGGAAAGAAGAGACTCGAACAGGCAAGAAATACCGAGGCTGTCGCTCTCATAGAAAAGGCGAAACAGACAGGGCTTCCCGAGGATGCCCAGGCTGCGAGAGATTTTGACGAGCGCTGCAATCGCTTTGAGAAGAAAATCCACGACCTGGAGCTCACCCGAATGATCTCCATCCAGATGGCTCCACAGATTCGTCTCGTACAAAATAATAACGCGATGATGGTTGAAAAGATCCAGTCAACCCTCATTAACACGATCCCTCTCTGGAAAAGCCAGATGGTGCTCGCACTGGGTATAGCCCACTCCGAACAGGCAATAGCCGCACAGCGAGAGGTCACCAACATGACAAATGAACTACTGCGCAAGAACGCCGACATCCTTAAAACTGGAACGATTGAGGCTGCTAAGGAATCGGAGCGCGGTATTGCAGATATCGAAACACTGAAGTATACAAACGAATCACTCATCTCAACCCTCGATGAAGTTATGCGTATCCAGGAAGAGGGCCGAATTAAACGTCGTGAGGCGGAGGCCGAGCTTGCAAAGATCGAGAGCGAGATGAAGAACACACTCTTACAGCTCCGTGACGGCAGAAAATAGTCAACCTGAATTCTGTCTTCAAAACTTTTGTGTCGGAAGGAGGCAATGCCATGAAAGATCCCAAGAAGGCACGGGCTATTATGATAGTAGTCATTGTTATCTCAATCCTGCTCGGTGGGTATCGGGCGCTCTCTTCAGAGGCGTCTAAGGTTGAAAATGTCTTTTTTAACGGCGTAGATGGCGACGGAATAGGCATAAACAGCGACCTCAGCCACCGTGTCGATATCTCTCAAAACCTTATAACAGTGGCAAAGCGCTACCTGCCTGCAGGCGATACTTCAATACTTGATCTGGTTGATGCCTCCTCAAGAGTTGCCAACTCATCCAATCCTTCCGATAAACTCCGTGCAAACAGAGAGCTTCAGCTCGCCTTTTCAAGCCTATCCGAAAAACTGGATAACAATGGGATGAACGAGAAGGATAAAAGATACCTTGAAAATTTGAAAACTGATTTTATCTCCAGAAACCACATAATTAGTCTAGATGGGTACAATCAGAAGGCTGTGGATTTCAATATCCAGCTGGCCCGCTTTCCTGCCAATATACTTGGCAGCATTACCGGCATAAAGCCCTTTGAGCTTGCACAATAAGTCTAGCCCTTAATACAAACCTTAAGGAGGTGCCCTTCTGAATAGGTCCACTCAACTCATAAAAAAGACAGTATTTCTGTTGCTTGCAGTATGCCTTTTGACTGTCAGTGCTCTGGGTGCAAACATTCCGAAGCCTTCTGAGTCATTCTATGTCGCTGACTATGCAGGTGTACTGTCACAGCAGACGACCGAGCACATCATTAGTCAGAATATCACCCTTGTCGAAAATACCGGCGCACAGATCGTTGTTGCAACAGTTGATTTTATTGGTGGCGACGACATCGATGACTACGCCTACAGGATGTTTAACGAGTGGAAGATAGGGTCATCCGATAAAAACAACGGTGTCCTGATTCTGCTTGTAATCGGTGAGGAAAACTACTGGGCTCTACAGGGCAAGGGGCTTGAAAATGAGCTCACAAGCTCAGAACTCGGTGATCTCCTATTCGATTATCTTGAAGATGATTTTGCAGCAGAAGACTATGACGCAGGAGTTAAAAAGGTATTTGATGCAATATATTCAAGAGTCGCCAGCATTTACAGATATTCCGAAAAGAACGACGAGTACCACTTTGATCCCGTCCCTAATCCCGGCTATGTGGATGTCGAGCAAGGCTCTCAGGTAAGTGGCGCCAGTGTTATCGGAAGTATCTTTGCAGTATTTTTAGTAATGCTCATTGCTCTTGTGGTCATTTTGATCGTAACAGCGCCACTCCGTCGTATGAGGCGCAGGGTATATCCGAGGACCTACCGCCCATGGTGGCGTCCCTGGGGTATGTACGGCGGTTTCTGGCCGAGATACCGAAGGCCAAGACCTCCCGCACCACCTCCGATGGCACCTCCACGAACTAGGACTACCAGAAGCGACGTCTTCCGCGGCTTTGGCGGCAGTTCGCGCGGCGGCGGAGCGGGCAGGGACTCGTCTTCCATCGGCCGTTCAGGCGGATTTGGAGGCTTTAGCGGCGGATCCCGCGGCGGCTTCGGTGGAGGCTCATTCAAAGGCGGCGGAGGCGGCTCCCGAGGTGGAGGCGCTGGCAGAAGATAGACCTCAAAAAATAAACATGCAAAGGTTTAGAGGAAAAGGATAAGAGGAAAATATGAAGGTACTGATCGTCGGAGGCGGCGGAAGAGAACACGCCATAGCTCAGAAGCTGAGCCAGAGTCCTGCCGTCTCTGAAATTTTATGTGCACCGGGTAATGGTGGAATATCCGAGATTGCACAGTGTTTCGATATAAAGGCCACCAACATAGACGGGCTGTGCCAACTGGCTGTAGATACCGATGCCGACTTTGTGGTGGTAGCTCCCGATGACCCGCTTGCACTTGGTCTTGTGGACAGATTAGCTGCTTTAGGCATTCCTGCATTCGGACCAAATGCTGATGCTGCAGAAATAGAGTCGAGTAAATCCTTCGCAAAAAAACTTATGAAGAAGTATGGGATTCCAACCGCAGACTTCGCAGTGTTTGACAGCCTGGATCTAGCCATAGACTACGTCAATGAAAAAGGGACTCCACTGGTAATTAAGTGCGACGGTTTAGCCCAGGGAAAGGGAGTTATAATCTGTAACACAGTCCATGAAGCAGAGGCCGCAATAAAGAGTATGATGTCCGATGAGGTATTCGGAAAGTCTGGAAGCACCGTCGTTATTGAGGAGTATATGACCGGTCCTGAGGTTACCGTCCTCTGTTTTGCGGACGGGGAGTATCTGGTCCCAATGCCATCCTCCCAAGACCACAAGCGCGCTTATGACTTTGACCAGGGCCCCAACACCGGTGGAATGGGTGCAATATCACCATCACCTTTTTACACCGAAGATGTTGAGGCGTACTGCCATGAGAAGATTTTTTTACCCACCCTTCAAGCTATGAAAATGGAAGGACGACCCTTCAAAGGGGTGTTGTACTTTGGTCTTATGCTTACCCCTGACGGACCGAAGGTTGTTGAATACAACGCACGGTTCGGTGATCCAGAAACACAGGTAATTCTACCGAGATTACGAGGGGATCTGTTTAGTATTATGCAAGCCTGTGTAAATGGCACACTAAGAGACATTGAGATTGATTGGAGCACAGATGCTTCATGCTGTCTCGTTCTTGCCAGCGGCGGTTACCCAGGCCAATACACAACCGGATATAAAATTACGGGACTGAACGAGGCTGCCGGTACTGTCTTCCATGCTGGCACTAAAAAAACAGCAGAGGGCGAATTTGTCACCGCAGGTGGCCGAGTACTCGGGATTACTGCTCTAGGTGACAGTCTCGCTGAGGCTGTTAAAAATGCATATGAGGCTGCAAAACCTATATATTTCAAAGATATGCATTTCCGCAAAGATATCGGAAAATTAAGAGAAACCAGTGAGGATATGATATGATAACCCCAGATTTTACTATACCGTCGACAACCATTATAGCAATGATAGCCTCAATTATTGTACTATCGGCATTTGTTATAACAGTATCAATACTCCTAATGCGTAGATACCTCATGAACCTCTCCGCCATCATCCTGGGACTTTTAATGTATATTGCGTTTGATACCATCTTGCTCAGTATATTCGATGCATTGATTATTGGGGAGCTCTCAGCAGCAGTAAGAGATTTCATCTACTCAGACTCCTGGAGATATACTGTCTACTTCGCCCTAGTAAACACCCTTTTCTATATTGCAGGTTTTAGTGTTACCCAAAGAGCTGCGATGAACTCAGATACTGGTGTGGGAACTGGCGTGGCTGTAGGCATCGGAGCCGCCGGCTCCTATGTCCTTTTAGGAACCGTATACCCTCTTGTAAACAATGTAATCGCGTCCTTTGAGATAAACAAAATCGGCTCTCAGGAGTTTCTCGCACAGGCAGTGGAATCAAACAGAGAAGGCATGATCAATGCCGTAGAAGCACTCTCTTCCTCTTCCGGTCTAGAGTTCCTTGTGACCGGTTATGAGAAGCTTATGATGTATGTTATTCTGCTTGCTGCTTCAACCATATTATATCTGGCAATATCACACCGCTCTAATTTCTCATACATGTTTCTGGTCTTTGGTATGATGTTCCTGATATTTATACCACCAGCACTCTTCTCGAGTGGACTCATCAGCAGCCCCATAGTGCTCGAGTTACTTATGACAGTCGGTGCCGCTGGCTTTGTATCTGTAGCCATATGGCACGTATCTAAATACGGCGAGAACCCCCTGAAGTTCTGACGCAAAAGGCAGGTATTCATATTGGCAAACCACCCACTTAATGGAGTAAGAATCGCTTTGGCCCCAATGGCCGGCGTCAGTGACATGGCATTCAGAACCATATGCCGTGAGAAGGGCGCTGAACTCACATACACCGAGATGGTAAGCTCCAGGGGACTGTTAAACAATGACGATAAGTCGCGGATCCTCCTTCGAATCGGTGAGGACGAGCACCCCTGCGCTGCACAGATATTTGGCTCAGAACCAGATATTATGGCGGAGGCCGCAGTCGTTGCAGCCGAGATTTCAGGAGCAGACATGATAGATATCAATATGGGCTGCCCTACTCCAAAGATAGTCTCTAATGGTGATGGGTGCGCCCTAATGCGGGATATCCAGCTTGCCTCCAAAATTATTACTGCAGTGGTAAAGGCATCACCTATTCCCGTTACCGTAAAAATCAGAAAAGGCTGGGATAAGGGCTCGGTAAACTGTGTGGAGTTCGCGATAATGGCAGAGCGTAGCGGGGCAAGTGCAATCTGTGTCCACGGCCGAACACGTGCTCAGCTCTATTCAGGACAGGCTGATTGGGGTTCAATACTCGCTGTTAAACGCGTAGTCTCGATCCCTGTTATAGCAAATGGCGACATCAAATCTCCGGAAGACGTCGTCAGGATGTTTAACTATACTGGCGCCGATATTGTCATGATAGGCAGGTCCTCCTTTGGAAACCCATGGATCTTCCAGAGGTCAGCGGCACTCCTGAACGGAGAAGAGCTACCTTCCTTGCCGACAATTGATGAAATATGTGATACCGCAATGCGCCAATTCGAATTAATGGCAGAACATAAGGGCGAACATATCGCATGCCTAGAAATGCGTAAGCACTACGCCTGGTATTTGAAGGGCATACCCTATGCAGGCTATTACAAGGAAAAAATCAACGAGATTACATCGAGAGAAGAATTGCATCAAGTAACCAAAAGGATTCGCCGCGACCTAAGAACTTAGACCGATTATTTCTATTCCGGAGGACAGGATGTGAGAGGAGGCTCGGCATGTACGACGAAAATGAGTTAGTGCGTTTAGCAGCCGAGGACGACATCGGTGCCTTTGAAAAGCTGGTAGCACTCTATGAAAAGCGCGTATATACAATGGCTCTACGAATGACAGGCAATCCTGATGATGCATTTGACATATCACAGGAGGCCTTTATTCGCGTGCACCGCTCCATTAAAGGGTTCAAAGGCGATTCGAAATTTTCCACCTGGATTTACCGGAT
Organism: Clostridiales bacterium; assembly: GCA_012520195.1. Taxonomy (GTDB): domain Bacteria; phylum Bacillota; class Clostridia; order Oscillospirales; family JAAYOS01; genus JAAYOS01. Next base: position 23,485 of record JAAYOS010000055.1, read on the forward strand.
TGTCTCGAACCTCTGTATCGACTTCAACCGAAAGCAAAAGCGTATCAAACAGGTACCCCTTGAGCGTGACGATGAGGACGAACCCTTTAAGATTACTATCACAGACAGCCGCTTCGAACCAGAGCGAAATCTAGAGCGATCCGAGGTTTTGAGCGCAATCAACCGTGCACTCTCAACTCTTTCTGATGAGCATAGAGAGGTCTTCATCCTACGCGAGCTGAACGGTCTGAGCTACGCAGAAATCGCTGAAGTGAAGATGATAGAGGTTGGTACGGTTAAATCCCGCCTTTTCAGAGCGCGCGAGAATATGCGCAAGGCCCTCTTGGAATCGGGGAACTTCCCCGAGTTTTAATCGTCTAACATTACAAAAGGCGGTGATGAAGCGTGAATAACCACGAATACTTCTTCGAGCTTATAAACCTAAAAATCGATAATACGCTCACTGCCGAACAGAAGCTCGAGCTGGATGAGCACCTACTCAGCTGTACCGAATGCGCAGACAGACTGAGAACATATGAACTTCTGCATGATTTTTCGGATGATCTGCTGGTCTCTCCACCTGAGGGCTTTAGAAGCGGTGTCATAGACAAAATCCAATCTGAAATGAAGGTAGTTTCGCCGAAACGGAGGATAGCATCGAGAGTTATCCCGTTTATCGGTACTGCTGCAGTATTGGCTCTCGTTCTATACACCGGAGTATATGAGTATATATTCCCAACCAAGAGCAGCTCCCCAGATAGTGCTATGACCAAACAAGCAGTCGAAGCTTATGGATCTGAGAATGAAAGTATGCAAGCAACAGCTTCAATGGGAAGTGATGAGGGCGGTAGTAGCGAAGCCCCTGATTCAAGCCTAAAACTCTGGAAGGAATCGGTTGAAGGCGACAATAAAACAGACGATGCAGATACAGCAAATGACGGTTTTTTGAGTGGAAGTCGTGAAGGTCTTAATGCAATGAGCGGTGCAATGCCGGAGAAGGGCAGTAATCTTTTTGACACTGCCACCGCAAAAATAGGCGACAGCGTAGCTGGATTTATTATCACAAGCATTGAAACTGAAGACTTCAATGGCTCCCGTAGTGTGACTATAGCCTTCGACGGAGAGACAACACTTTCAGGAACCTTGTACCACGACAACAATGAGCTTGGCTACTGGGGGAAATTCATCTACTTCTATATCGATGATGACTGTGCGTCGTTTCTCCCCTACCCTATAGATGATGACAGACCGATTTGGTTTGGATTCGACAATTACGACGAAGTCGTCGAGCTGCTCGATACCAAACCTGAAGACGAAGGACAGACCGTTGCCTATCAAGCGGCTATCGTCATCGACAGTTACACGGTGGTTCAGGGAGCCTCCGAGGGTTGCAACTTCGCAACCTTAAAAAGTATTTTAACACTTGATCGTCTTGAAGATTAGCGAATAAGACGGGATATCCCCCGTCTTATTCTTTATAAGGCAGAGGACACATATTGTGATGTCCTCTGCCTTTTTATCTAAACAAACGCTCTCTAGAGATAGCATCAAAGGGATGTAAGAAGCCAAACAACCGCAGTAAGAGCTGCACCCGCAAACGCAAATATCGGCGCCGGAATAGAGGCAATACCGCGTCGCTTTCTCCCCCCACCTATCATATAATTATTAGCTATGCTACATGCCTCCTTGAGGATATCATCGGCCGAACAACCGGTTTGGGCGGCATCACCGCGAAGAATGAAGATTGCCTCCTCAAAAATACCCTTTCCTGAAGGCCGTATAACGACAACTCTTTTGTTTATCCCCTTAACCATATCGGCACCTCCTCCCTGAGAATCCTTTTCTTGGTTATATTTCCCTCAGGTGGCGGCTTTTATACGTTCTTTAGCAAAAAACCCTACTTCTTGACTATCTCCACAACTGCGACAGTTGAGTCATCCGCATCAAGGCTCAAAGTTGCCGCCTCCGTCGAAATCCTTACTGCAAATTTCTTGGGAGTTCTCCCTTCATACTCAATCAGCTCATTTCTAAGCCAGCTATCGTTCTCGGGTAGGTAAGCACCATCGGACATCAATACAAGAACCTCCCCGCCCGATACACTCTGTGATATTACATCAGCTACTGTCGGTAAGATACCTGCACCGGGCGGAAACACCTTACCGGACACCATACGTACCCTATCGTGCTCCCTGAGATAAGATGGCGCCGCACCACACTTGAATATCCGTAGTGAGCCGGTAAAAAGGTCAATCTCAAGCAGGTCTAGGGTAGCAAATCCTCCCTCATCGATGTTTCTCAACATCAGTGCGGAGTTTATTGTCCTCAACGCACTTTCTGTGTCAATTCCGGCACGGATAAACCTTTCAAGAAGGCGGACTACCGAAGCGCTTTCTATCGCCGCCTCTCTGCCGCTACCCATGCCGTCGGAGAGAATAACATAAACAACTCCGTCTTCGGTCTTGAAATACGTACCTGTGTCACCGCTCATGGCGCTGTCTCTCCGCTTTCGGGATGCGACACCTATCCTCACCCCAAATGTCTCATACTCCCTTATTAATATCCTGTCACCCGAGTTGTCGCTTAGGTACTCAGGTCTGCCGATTTTAGTATGTAGTATTCTGCCTACCTCTTCAGCAAACCTGTCAAGCCTCTCATTGAGCGGTCTTAGATTCCTTGCCTCGATGTCAACGTGTAGGCGACCCGCACCGTTACGCCATACAGCCACAGAAGGATTGTCAATGTCACCAAGCAATCGTTCTATTCTTATGCCTGCCTCCATGTCCTCCTCTATACCGTTTGCCACCTCATCGGCAACCTCCTTTAGGATCGTTGCAATTTCGGAATACTGGCCGATAACTATGCCCCTGTTAATGTTAAGACGGTTGCGATATCGACGAAGAGACAGATGGGACTTCATCTCACTGTTTATTGATTCAACAAGATGTTCGGTGCGGAGACATCTCGATTCAAAGTGTGGGGGTATATCCTCAGTGGATATCTTCCCCCTTTCTACAAGTACAGGCGTGAGGTCGTTCATAACGTTAAAGGTGTAAATACAGTCCCTCTCCCAACAGAGCCCCTTCAATGCACATGTACGACACACTTTTTCCGCGGCCCTGTCAAAAACTTTCGCGATATCCTGACTGTTCTTTCTTGAAGACTGACTAGTTTTGCTTTTTATAGCCTCATGGAGCTCCCTATAGGCTGCGGATGCTCCGCTTATGCGCTGTTTCAGAACGGAATTCATCCCACTTCTCCTTACGCGGCCGTGGATGCGTGGATCAAACAAAAATCGTATATCGGGGAACCATTGTTCAGGTATTATGAAAAATATCATAGATGCCATAAATGTCTCATATAACGAAGTAATATTGATGCTTGCAGGACTCCCTACAATTGCAACCGCCGCATTTGTCAAAATATATACTACAGTTAGCGCCAGTTTTCCCGCCTTACCGACTACCCCCGCAATAAGTGCGGAAAAACCATAGGACATACTGTAAAATCCGCCTCCACCAGATATATCAAACGCAATCCCCATGGCTACACCAGCTGCACTGCCCATGCCGAAGCCGCCGTTATACGCCGCAAGCAACACAATTATGACAGCAAAAACCTTCCCCGCTGAAATTTGCGCGATTAGCCTGACATTTGACAGTGCAATAAGCGCGGTAGACGTGAGTACAAAGAAGGAAACCGCCTTGATTGTTGAGAGTTCTAGTTCCTTTGACTTAGTCTTACCCGCTTCTGCTTCAGTCCGCTCCAGTGCCTTTCTATAGAGGTAAGCTGAGGAAAACACAAAGATAATCTCGGTTATGTACAACACCATATCGGTAAAAGCAAATCCCCGCTCCGCAACAAAAACAAAGCCCACGAAAGCAATCGAGCAAGCTGCTACAAACGAAGGAAAATACTTGCCGGCTGCAAAGGGCAATCCCCTCAGGACATATATTGCTGCACTTGTCAACACAGTACCGGCGACATATTTTAGACTATCTGCCATCCTCCATAATGAAGCGTACCCGATAATGGCACCAAGAGCAGCAAATAGACCGCTTAGCGAGCTGCCGCAAGACGCGACAAAACCGATACCGAAGGGGGAATACTCTTGAAATATCACTGCCTGAGACAACACAAAACCCATCAGTCCTGTGAGAAGACATTCCGCTGCAGTATGGACCTTTGGTCTCTGTATTATTTCATTTGCGACTCTAGTTATGACTCTTACTGCTTTTTCGCCAAATGCATACCTGCTCTCCATATTTCCACCCCGGGCTCTCATATTTGATGTCGTAGCTGCATTATACTGTTTGTCCGATATGAAAAACGTCGGAAAACATGGGCAGCAATCAAATATATTTGACGTATTTTTACCGGGAGTGCTATAATAGACCAAGAAGGTATAAATCTATTGTTATCGGAGGGCCTATGCCAACAGAACTTGAAATGAAGCTTCGCATACCCAGTGTGACTGTAGCGGATAGGATACTGTCTGATAAGATGGTAACAGACTATCTGGCAAGCGAAATCAAAACCACACCCATGGTCTCAAGGTACTACGACACTGAAACAAGTGCTCTTCTGGACCTTCGTTGGTCTTTACGCTTACGCCAAGAGGGAGAGAAAAGCGTACTCTCCCTGAAAACATCATCCGCAGATGTCAGCGGTGATCTTTTTGTGCGTAAAGAGTGGCAGGTTCTAAGCGACACGGTAGAGGACGGGGTCCCGCTTCTGGTAGAACAGGGAGCGCCCGAAAAGATCCTTCAGCTTGTTCAAAACAGTCCACTTGTTGAGAGGTGTCGCATTGAGTTTTCAAGGCGTTCAACAACGCTCAAGCTTCCGGATGGAGTGTTGGTTGAGCTTGCTATAGATAAGGGCACAATATTCGCAGGAGAAAAGAGTGCCCCTATCCATGAGCTAGAGCTTGAGCTCCTCTTCGGAGATCCAGACTCGCTTCTTCCCCTTTCAGATCTCTTTAAGCATCAGTATGGTCTTGAGAGGGACATACTAAGTAAATATGAAAAAGCGCTACGCATTATTCGCAGCCGTTGAAGCTGTGTAACCGCGTCGTACAGCACTCTCACCTGAGCTCTATATGTAGCTCCTTTCCGAGACTTCTTGCGACCCTGTCGAGAAAATCCACAGAGGGGTTATACTGCCGGCTCTCGAACCTACTGATGTTGCTTTGTTGCGTCCCCAGCCGGCGGGCCAGTTCATCCTGCGTAATACCCTGAGTCTTTCTTTCTCTAACGATACCAGCAATAATCTCTTTTTTTGGATTCTTCAATCTATTCACTCCTCGTTGTTATTACAGTTTTATTGTATTTAGCCGCTCTGCGATCAATTAAACGCGGGCGGTTTTTTACTTTGCTACTAGAACACTGTGCTTGTAAAAACCACAGTAATATCTGTCTCGATGTTATAGTTGCCATATATCGCTTGTGAATTGAA
>JAAYOS010000056.1 GCA_012520195.1 Clostridiales bacterium
CCTCAAACCCGGATTTCGTGAAGAGGATATTTACCACTTCAATAAGCGCTTTTGTTGACATTCTTTCAGGGAGTTCAAGGGATTTGAGCAGTACCTTTCTATTTGCTGAGCTACCTGCCCTTCCGGCAAGGCCAGTTCTAAAGAAGTCCTTTAGTTCTACTCTGTCCTCGGCGTCAACTCTCTTCCCTTCCGTTTTGTGTTCTGTAATGTCGCAGTCCATACAATGATCAGTACTCACACTGTCATTGCCCGAGTCACTGTCCTCCAAATTACTGTCATCTCCAATAAATGTTGCACCCGCCCGCCTTAGGGAATCTAGTATGATTTCAGGAGACATACCCTCCACTCCAAGCTTGCCTTCTTTTGAAGGCGAGCTTTTTCTGCGTTCCTTACCATAGACATCGGGGATATACGCGTGCTTTATAAGATTGGCCGGCACCGAACCCTTAATGTAGTTTCTAATCATAAAGCCTGCTGAATCACTGTCGGTAAGAATGATGATTCCACGGACTTTGGCCAACCTTCTGAGAAGGTTCATCGCCTCTCTATTATTAAATATCTGATAGCCTGAGGTCTCAACAATAAGGGTATCTACGACCTGTGATACCGTATTCTTGTCGTACCTCCCCTCGACTACAATTATCTCCCTAATCCTGTGCTTCTTTTTTCTCATTTGATCTCCTCTGATGAAGCTATCAATACTGGTAAGAAACCTATCTATACCCGTTTCGCCTCCATATCACGAATATGACTCAGATTTAGTATAAACAGTTCCAACAGCAAATCTTCCTCCCAGCCTGTACTCTTTAATTTGTAGTCATACTCTGCGCAAAGTTCCAAAGATGAGGCACACCAATGTTCAGAGAGATTTCTTGCATTTCTTATTGTTTTATTAATTAAGAAATGACTATTGACATCCATCTCTTTCTTCAGGAATTCTGATGGATCTCCAAACTCCATAACTCGTTTTGTGTAAAACAGCCTTCTAAGCTGTTTGCCAATAGCGGCAAGTATGACTATGGCTTTATAGCCCATCTGAATGAGATCTCTCATGATCTGTAAAGCGTCTGAATAGCGTTGCTCGACTACTGCATCTGTCATTTTGTAGATTACAGCATCAATAACAGGCACGCATACGGCATCAATGTCTTCCCTCGCAATTTTCTCAGTATTTGCATAAGCTGCAACTTTATCAACCTCGTGCTTTAGCTTGTACATTAATTTCCCGCATATGTGTAGCATGTATGATGCAGTAGTGTTATCAATAGTCTTGTTTTGCGCGCGAAAATGACGTTTCAGCCATGAAATGAGTTCTGATTCGTTTTGTACTGGTAGCTCTACAATACGCCCGCGCTCTTTAATAGTCTTATATAGTTTTGTAGAAGATTTTGCCTTATACTCAAGTACATTGTAAACGAATACAAGGCAGGAGGACTCGGGTATTTCGGATATCATTTTGCATAAGTACTCTGTATCCTCTTGGTTTTGATTGAACAGGTCAAAATCAAATACAACGATAAGTCTCTTGTCTGAAAGCATCGGCAGAGACTCAACAGCATCCATAATTTGCTCCGGGCGCAGATTCCTGTCATCAAACTCGGTGTAATTGAACTCTGCCAAATCCGGATTCACGAGTTTATCTTTTAGGGTGTTAACATAGTGTTCTATCAGATACTTCTCTTCACCATAGAAAATATAGACACTTTTTGCGGTATTCTCTCTGATATCTTTCTTGAGAGCACTTAGCTGACTACTAGATC
>JAAYOS010000057.1 GCA_012520195.1 Clostridiales bacterium
ACTATCAGCAGGATCTAGCAGGTATGGCATAAGAATCTCCGCATGCCGGGCAAATACAGACTCTTCATACCCAATCAAAAATAATTTTACCCTTCCCGCAAAACCGAAAAGAACACACTAAAGGTTTTATCCTTCGGTGTGTTCTTTACGTTAGTTGCCCCGCTTGAAAAGTGTCGGTCAATAATTACTTGTTTAAATACTTGTTTTAAGAAAACCCTTTGACGAACGCCCTTTAGGTTATGGCTCACTCCCTTACATCATAACCAGCTTTCGCGCCCGTGTTTATATAATTAAAAATGCAGCGATGCGAATTGCCCGCAAGCTGCCTAAAAATACTTTCTTATTTCTTCAGTGGCATCTTCAACAGCTTCGCTGATAGTGACGGTAAACTTGACATTATTCCCTTCTCCAAATTTGTCGAGCCACTCAAGGAACTTGCCGGCTTTCCCGAGATCGTCTTCGCCGCCGGCTTTCATTAAATTGTCAATAAATACATGGGTGATATCGTAGTTGCTCGCGTAAAGTCCGCTGATAAATCCTTCCAACATTTCAAAGCTCTCTATCGAGTAATGTGAAATGTCGATAAGGCGGGCTTTATAGTTTATATTGTACCTCATCTTATTGCCGCGCTCGATGCATACTACACTGCCCTTCTCTGTGTCGATGGCGGAGTTTACAAGCTCAATCATCTTCTTTGTCTTACCTGAGCCCTTCAACCCCATAATTACCTTAACCATAGCAATTACCCCCTTTATTACCTGTAAGATACGGATCGAAAAAAGCACCATTTTCGGTCCCGCTTCTTATCGATATATTATCACAAATTATTTACAGCTTCAACCGAAAGAGTCCTCAACTTTGTAAATTTCCTGTTAACTATTATTTCCGCTATTCAGGATAAAAAAAGCAAAATATGACTAATATTAAGTTCAGCGGCAGTTTTTATGCGACTAAAGAATTTATACTCCTGTCTGCTCATATAATTTATCTGGAACAAGTCTTTCTTAGGGGGTGCGAAATATTAAAATCTCAGATAAATTCAAGGAGTATTTTAACGTCGAAAACAGAACCGAAACAATCTTAAAGAGTATAACAGTTGTTGCGTGCACTCTATCAGTTATTCTTATTCTATTCATGCTCTTATCAGGGGAATCGAGCGGGCACAACTCCTCCTATGAGCTAGACAGCTCCAACGGCAGCGGATATGGCAGACCAAGAGAGGGACAATTTGATACCGAGTACACTGGGGACACCGATACCTCTGAGGGAACTGAAGAAGATGATAAGAGACAGTCTGAGTCCTCTCAAGACCCCGATTCAGAAGAAGACAAAACAATCACATTGTCACTGACTGATAATGAGGCCTCTGATTTGGCATCATACTCCTTCTCAGAGCGCTTACCCATACACGATGTTAACATATCATTTTTCTCGCCCGATACTGTCAAAGTGAAAGGGACCATAGCTAAAAGCGATTTGGGGGACCTATTTGCCGAACAGGATCTCCCCCTAGTGCGTGCAGCTCTAATACTTGCTCCTGAGGAGCTTAAAGGTGAACTGGTGTTCAGTATCGCACTAAGTAATGACGGGTCCGGTACACTTACTGCCACTCCCGAACGCGTATTAGTTAACAACATTAATGTAACACACTTTATCCCGCCTTCAGCAGTGGAGTCTGCAAATAAGGCGCTGTCCTCCCTAATTCCCGAGAACACTTCACTTCGACAGATCATTATTGAGGACGGCTCGATTACCTTTACACTGCAAACATAACCTCTATAGCTCAAACATCGCTGAAGATGTCTCCATCTTCAGCGATGTGTATAGGTTAATTACAAGATTGCTTTGCAAAGCAAAATCCGGTAAGCAACTATTGTTACTTACCGGATCATACTTTTACTTATGCTCTACCCCAACAATTGACATAGAGCCTTTATTTATGCTCTATACTATCTAACCGATTAATACATTCCGTCCATGCCGGCTCCGGGGTTGCCAACAGGTTGCGGCTCCTCTTTCTCTGAAACGAGAGATTCGGTTGTCAGAACCATTGCTGCGATTGATGCCGCATTCTCAAGTGCGGAACGGGTTACCTTTGTTGGGTCAACTATTCCTGCCTCGATCATATCAACATATGTTTCGTTTAGAGCGTTAAAGCCTGTACCTGGCTTTGCTTCTCTAATCTTCTCAAATACTACCGAGCCGTCTACTCCTGCGTTAATAGCTATCTGACGGATGGGCTCCTGCAGTCCGCGAGCAATGATGCTTGCTCCTGTCTTCTCATCACCTTCGAGTGTCTCTACCAACTTCTCTATTGCAGGAATTGCATAGACGTAAGCAGCTCCGCCGCCCGAAACGATTCCTTCCTCAACTGCTGCACGTGTTGCGTTGAGTGCGTCTTCGATGCGCAGCTTCTTCTCCTTCATCTCGACCTCAGTGGCAGCTCCAACCTTGATTACTGCTACGCCACCTGAAAGCTTTGCAAGACGCTCCTGGAGCTTCTCACGGTCAAAGTCGGATGTGGTGACTTCGATAGCGGCTCTGATCTGGTTGATCCTACCCTTGATCTCTGAAGCTTCGCCGGCTCCGTCAATAATAATGGTGTCTTCCTTATTGACCTTAACCTGGCGTGCACGACCGAGTTGCTCAATTGTTGTATCCTTAAGCTCAAGGCCTAGCTCCTCGGAGATTACCTCTCCACCAGTGAGTACGGCGATATCCTTAAGCATTTCCTTACGTCTGTCACCAAAGCCTGGTGCCTTTACGCATACGCAGGTGAATGTTCCGCGCAGCTTGTTGACCAGAATGGTTGCAAGTGCTTCGCCTTCGACGTCCTCTGCTATGATGACAAGCTTCTTACCGGACTGTACGATCTGCTCCAGAACCGGGAGAATATCCTGTATGCTAGATATTTTCTTATCAGTGATAAGCAAATATGCATCTTCGATTACTGCTTCCATCTTCTCCGAATCGGTTATCATGTAGGGGGAGATATATCCACGGTCAAACTGCATTCCCTCAACGACCTCGGAATAGGTCTCGGCAGTCTTGGACTCTTCAACGGTGATAACTCCGTCGTTTGATACCTTTTCCATTGCCTCGGCTATCAGGTTTCCAATGAACTCATCGCCCGAAGAAACAGATGCTACGCGTGCGATATCTTTTGCGCCGTCAACCTTTTGGGAATTGCTCTTAATAGCTTCAATTGCGACCTCAACTGCCTTGCCAATACCGCGCTTCATGATCATGGGGTTTGCGCCTGCTGCTACGTTTTTGAGTCCCTCACGGACGAATGCCTGAGCAAGCAAGGTTGCGGTAGTTGTTCCGTCACCGGCAACATCGTTTGTCTTAGTTGCTACTTCTTTCAGTAGCTGTGCGCCCATATTTTCGAATGGATCCTCAAGCTCGATTTCCTTTGCAATCGTAACTCCGTCATTGGTAATTACGGGTGCACCGTATTTCTTATCAAGCACAACGTTGCGGCCTTTAGGACCCAGAGTAATCTTTACTGTGTCTGCAAGCTGGTTGATTCCTCTTTCAAGGGCCCTGCGTGCCTCTTCACTATAGAGTAATATTTTTGACATAATGCTTTACTACCTCCGAATTCAAAATGGCTTTGGTCTATTCAACAACTGCGAGAATGTCGTTCTGGCGTACAATCAAATACTCATCATCGTCAAACTTGACCTCGGTTCCCGAGTACTTGCTTGTGATGACCCTGTCTCCGACCTTCACATGCATGACGATATCTTTGCCATCAACGTTTCCGCCGGGACCGACCGCGACTACCTCTGCGATTTGCGGCTTCTCTTTAGCTGCACCTGTAAGAATAATGCCGCTTTTGGTCGTCTCCTCGACCTCCACCATTTTAATGACGACTCTGTCTGCCAAAGGTTTCAAAGTCATGCTTCTGCCTCCTTCTGTATTATATATGCTAATTATACTTAAATTCATTAGCACTCTCAACTCTCGAGTGCTAATGTCTTTATTATAGATATGACTGTCTTCTTAATCAATCCTTATACTTCTTAATTATCAGCTATTTCCCTGCCAATTCTTGCTTTATGTTAAACTATCAAGCCTAATATCCATAATTCTTCCATCTGCTTCAGTTTGCTTCTGATTTCTATACCTAAAAATCAAAACATCCCTTGGGTCCGAAAAATTTGATGCGTTTATCCGATAGCTCAAGGCAAATATTGTCGCTTTTAAGGATTTCTCCGTCTACGTTTATTTCATCCTCACCATTTTCACATAACACCTTCATACTCTTGCCTTTACGGAATATTGCTACCTCTCCGAGTTCTCTGCTTTTACCATCTGCATATTTCTTTATCATGGTTGCTACTTGGAAAACATTTACCCGCTTTATGAGTAAAAAATCCAACACACCATCGGTAGGATTCGCCTCTGGTATCGGGTTGTAGCCTCCACCATAGAAGCGCGAGTTTGCAGCAACCGCCATTGTATACACTCCGTCGAGTATCTCTCCGTCAATATCTATCTTGTATGAACGACTAATACCTTTGAAAAGGTTATAAGCTGCAGATATAGTAAACGCCGCCTGAGGCTTGACATATGGAAGCTTTGAGAAAAGGTGCACATCACCAGCAACCCTTGCATCCAACCCAACCGAACAGATATTTATTGAGTGTCTGTCCATGCACTTGATCAGATCAAACTCCATACTTTCCCCATCAGCAAGTTCCTCGAGAGAGTAGAACTTGGATTGATGACGACCAAAGAGCTTTATGAAATCATTTCCGGTACCACAAGGATAGTGGGTAACCTCAACATTACTATACCCGACTGCTCCGTTCACAACCTCATTTAACGTTCCGTCGCCACCACAGGCGTAGACGCGCCACGGCTCTCCATCTGATACAACCTTTCGGACTATTTCTATTGCATGCTCCGGATAATCGGTTGTCGCAATTTTATATGTCTCATTACGCTTTGACATCAACTTGTCAACTCGCATCCTGAGCTCAGCGGAGCGGTCGGTTTTGCCCGCT
>JAAYOS010000186.1 GCA_012520195.1 Clostridiales bacterium
GCAAAGATATTTCAAATCTTTAAAATTAAAGATTGACAAAAAAGTGGTATTATGAAACCATGTACCCGTTCATTGTGTAGCTAATTTTATAATCAGTTTCATACTCTGGAAATGCGGAGATACTATAGGAGATTAATATGATCAAACCTACGTGTAACAGTTTTTATAAGAAACGCATTCTCATTATGTGGGCGTTGCTTTCTTTGATCTGTATGGCTAATGCGGTACCCCAAGAGGGGGACTACCAAACGGTGGCAGCAAATGCGACAATAAGTGGTGTCACCGGTTGGGAGGTGTATAGTGGAGGTGCCTGGGTGGGGGCCACTGCGCCTTTAAGCAGTTTTCAGCCCACTTTTGATGGTGATATCTATGCCCGTCATACCTTTAGTGTGGATACAGATTTTACCATTACCGGCGATATCATCAGCCCTAATAGCGGTACCCTTGTCGAGGTTAAGAACAGCGCTACCTTTACCTCAAGCGGCACCTACCAGCTTCGCCAACTTAGGGTGCTGGCGGGAGCGAAGTTTGTCAATCTGGGCACAGTTTCGGGGACTGATCCCTCTTCCAGAATATACTTGTTCGGTGGTTCTGCCATGGGAAATGGAGGTATATTGGAGAACCATAGCAACATCAATCTTTCAGGCTACCTGTTTGCATACCAGAATGCCAAGATTGTATCCAAGAAAGGTGCTACCATCACGGGCTCTGGGCAGGGGCAAAATTACAGCAGCAACAATATGGGATGCTTGATCGAAATTGCCAACGTGGGCGGATTTGATGAGGCTTTCCAGCTATCCGGCGGTGTGAGATTTTTCAATGTTAGCTACGTATTCAATGGGGATGAAGATCAGGTCTCAGGGGCTCTCCCAAGTAATGTATACTCCATTGATATTGAAAGCGGGCACAAGCTTACTATGTCTTGCTCTGTGAACATTACCTCTACGACCAACCCGGCGAGAGGCGAGCCTCATGTACATGTGAAAAATGGTTCAACCCTGGATGTAGGGCCCTATATTATCAAAGGACAAGACAACGGAACATCGGCGTTCTATCTGGATCCCGGCACAACACTCATCACATCCCATGAAGATGGGATTTCTTCTCAAAAAGTAAACGGCAAGATCAGCAGCGGTTCTATTCAAACCAACTATGCCGCTTATTCCAGCGAGGCAAACTATACCTACACCGGAAATCATCCGGATCAATTCAGTGGTTGTTTTGAAACTATCCCTGATACGCACACCGTGCACGATTTCACCGTGTTAAACCCCAATGGATTGACGCTTTGTCCCAATTTTAACCCTCTGATTATTGCCGGTACTTTGTATGTGGAACCTCCCGGAACTCTCGACGGCTATTACGAGATTATTACCGTGAACGTTACCTTGAGCTACTTGAATGCCCAGTTTGACGGCAACGGTAGCGTGGTGATCCAGTGGGAAACCCAAACTGAAACCAACAACCTCGGTTTCTATATCTTGAGAGGCGAAGATACCGAGGCAGCCAATGCCAACGTCATCTCACCGCTCATTCCTGCTGTCAATAGTTCCCAGGGTGCAGTCTACTACTTTGTGGATGAAGAGCTGTCTCACGATGGCACATACAGTTACTGGCTGCAAGATGTCTCGATCTCGGGCCAGGTAACAACACATGGCCCCATCTTGGTACAAGTGTTCTTGAGTACTGATGTAAACCAGGTGCCAGATCTGCCATACACTACCAGTTTGATGCGCAACTATCCAAATCCTTTCAACCCCAGAACCTACCTGGAGTTTTATCTGGAAGCTGAGGCTGATGTCACCTTTGAAGTCTACAACCTCAAAGGGCAACTGGTGGACTATTTTACCCTGTTCAACCGGAGCAAAGGCTTCCACAGGCACGCCTGGGAACCACAACTCGGCAGCGGTATCTATTTGGTAAAATTTACTGCCAATGGCAGAACCAATACCCGTAAGGTGATCTTAGCCAAGTAGCTTCTCAATATTATTCATAGTATCTATAAGGACTCGGTGCATTTGAACCACTGAGTCCTTTTTTGTGTCTACCATTTTGCACTGATAATTGGGGTGTTTTCGCCAAGATTCTGCCATAATGGCGAGTATGTTTTGCCCTCTATTCATCACATTTTCCAAGATATTTTACATACGTGAACAGAATTTCTGTTCAGTTGTGCAATTAACACAATATATGCACTTAC
>JAAYOS010000058.1 GCA_012520195.1 Clostridiales bacterium
CCACAGCCCCAGAGTCTTATATATATCTTATTTGATATCCTTGCACTAGACGGAGAAGATCTAAGAGATCGTCCTCTTGTACAGAGAAAAGAGGTACTACTATCACTTATGAGGGGTGCTCCAAAGAACCTTCATTATAGCCAGCATGTGGAGGGAAGCGGCGAGGAGAGTTTGAGAGCTGCATGTGAACTCAATATGGAAGGCATTATCGGAAAGAAAGCCGATTCACTGTACACAGGTTCAAGAAATGGTGATTGGATAAAGCTAAAGTGCTCTAAGCAGCAGGAGTTTATAATTGGAGGCTACTCGCAATCAGAGAAAAAAGCGAGGGCCATAAGCTCACTGCTCCTAGGTTTATATGATAGCGGCAAACTGGTTTACGTCGGACGTGCAGGTTCAGGACTGAGCGATGGAGTCATCAAAGATCTGGAGGAGAAGTTCAGAACTATTAGGGTTTCTGAGAGCCCGTTCATAAATCCCCCGAAGCCAAAGGGACATGAGACACTTACATGGGTTGAACCGGTGCTATCTACAGTTATCAAATTCACCGAGTGGACAAACGAAAATCTACTACGCCACGCGAGTTTTCAAGGGCTTGGTTCTGCTGCCCGCTCTGCACACTCATTATCCAATTCCTTAGAAGACACTAGGCAAGTTTCCAATCCCTCTACTACTCACCCTCACCGTACAGATAATCCTACAGCTCTTAATGCTGACAAATCACCTGCTAGAGGCATGGTTATTGAAGGCGTTAAAATATCTAACCCCCAGAAAATCATATATGAAGGCCTAAATATAACAAAAGGCGATGTTGTAAGCTACTACTCACAGGTAGCAGAGCGTATGCTGCCTTATTTAGAGAACAGAATCCTAAGTGCAGTGCGCTGCCCAAAAGGTGTTAACCAGGCTTGCTTCTACAAAAAGCACCCGGGACCTGGGAGCAAGGGGGTTGTAACTATTCCCCTTGAGGACGATACAGGTAAGACTGAGGATTATTTCTATATTGATAGCAAGGCGGGGCTCATATCGGAAGCCCAGATGGGCACGGTCGAATTTCACATTTGGGGTAGCCGTGTCGAGACACTTGAAGCGCCCGACATGATGGTGTTTGATCTTGACCCCGACGAGGGAATGGACTTAGAACAGGTGCGTCAGGGGGCCAGAGACTTACGAGAAATACTCAATGAACTATCGCTGGATTCATATATCAAGACCAGTGGTGGCAAGGGCTATCACGTTGTTGTTCCGTTGAAACCTACAGCGACATGGGATACCTTCTATACCTTTGCAAAGAGTGTCGCAGAAGTAATGGAAAAGAAGTGGTCTGATCGATACACCACCAACAGCAGAAAGACTAAACGCTCAGGTAAAATATTTATCGACTGGATGCGAAATGGCAGAGGTGCAACTAGCGTCGCTCCCTACTCACTGAGAGCCCGAGAGGGTGCAGCAGTCTCGATGCCCATCACATGGGAAGAACTTGACAGTATTGCCCCCGATGGAGTAAATATGCACCTAGCACTCCAACGTATTCTCACCGATGACCCTTGGGAGGGTTTCTTTAGCTCTGATTCGTATTTAGCTTAACACATGCTTTCTCATAGTCCACAATAGTTGCTGACGCTAATGTGTGTTGCTGATGCTAATGTGCTGTGATAAAATGGTGTCAATCTACTCAGTGAGTCGCAGTATATCACAGAAAAAAGGTGTTAAATCGTACTTAAGTGAACAGATGGGAAGAGTTAGCTATGTATAGAATACTAATAGTCGAAGATGACAGTGGAATTGCATCTGCTGTTAGTGAGCAGATTAAAAACTGGGGAATGGACACTAAGTGCGTAACCGATTTCCGGAATGTAGTGGCAGAGTTCGCAGAATACGAACCCCATCTCGTCCTGATGGACATAGCTCTGCCCTTCATGAACGGCTACCACTGGTGCAGCGAGATACGAAAGGTATCGAAAGTCCCTATCGTCTTCATCTCCTCGGCATCGGACAATATGAACATCATCATGGCTGTAAATATGGGCGCAGATGATTTTATCGCCAAACCCTTTGACGGAAGTGTGCTGATTGCAAAGATTCAGGCACTACTTCGCCGAACGTATGACTTTGCAGAAAGCGTTACCATCCTTGAGCATCGGGGTGTTATGCTCAATACAGGTGACGGAACCTTAGTATATGGCGACAATCAGATTTCACTTTCCAAGAATGAATACAGGATCCTTCTTGTGTTGATGAAAAACAAAGGAAAGATCGTAAGTCGCGAAAAACTTATGGAAGCTCTATGGCAAACAGACGAATTCGTAGATGATAATGCGCTGACCGTCAACGTAGGTAGACTTCGAAAGAAACTTGATGCAGCGGGTATTAGCGATTTCATTACAACGAAATTCGGTGTCGGATATATTATTTCATAGCAGGATTATTACATAGCAGGTGGTCACATGCGAAGATATATAATTGAGCATATCGGGGTACTAGTCATCTTTGTTGTATGTATCGCGGTTTTTGCATCGGCATTTGCTTTGTACCATCTGCCGCTTGAAGCCGTGCTCTATCCGGCAGCTTTATGCGCAGCTCTAATTTTTTGCTATGTTGTAGCGAAGTATTACAGGGCACGAAAAAAGCATCGAGCGCTTGTATGCCTACAGAGACTTCCGGAAAACCTCTGTGAGTCTCTCCAAAAATACAATAAGCAGACCGATGCCGATTACCGTGCAATAATTGAGCTGCTCTGCGAGCGCGAGATGAAAAACCGCGAGGCTGACAACAAAAGACTATCCGAGGCGATCGATTACTATACTACATGGGCACATCAAATAAAGACACCAATCGCATCTATGCGACTGACTCTGCAGAATGAGGATACGCCAACATCAAGACGACTCTCTGAAGACCTGTTCCGGATAGAACAATATGTGGATATGGTAATGTGTTATCTTCGATTGGATTCTGATTCAACCGATTATGTGTTTAGGGAACATTCTATCGACAATATCATCAAGGGGACATTGCGGAAGTTTGCCGGACAATTTATTGGCAGGGGCATTCGCCTGGAGTATGCGGGCATCGGCAAGACCGTTGTCACTGACGAGAAATGGCTGTCCTTTGTAATAGAGCAGGTGCTTTCAAATGCACTAAAATACACACCGTCCGGCAGCATCACGATTTCCGTTGATGAGCCTGCTGTTTTGTGTATTAAGGATACCGGAATTGGGATCGCGCCCGAAGATCTCCCACGTATTTTTGAGAGGGGTTATACCGGCTTTACCGGCAGAGCGGATAAAAAAGCAAGCGGTCTCGGTCTTAACCTCTGCAAGCGGATCTGTTCCAATTTGGGACATACGATTACAGCTGAGTCTGCTGTAGGCGCTGGAACAACAATAAAGATTGATTTATCCCAGGATAGAATTAGCTTTGAATAACTTGTGACGAAAGTGTTAGTTTTGACAGCTGAACTGTTAGGAAATGCGATGGAGAGATGTCTCTCTTTTCTATAGAATTCAATCAGATCATCTGAAAGGGAGATGTTTTCATGAGCCTTCTTACAGTCACACATCTAAAAAAGATCTATACAACAAGGCTTGGCGGCAATTCCGTTGAAGCACTGCGCGATGTCAGTTTCTCTGTTGAACAGGGTGAATTCGTCGCTATCATGGGAGAGTCCGGGTCAGGAAAGACAACTCTTCTCAATATACTCGCCTCCCTCGACAAGCCGACATCCGGAACCGTCATGCTTGAGGGCAGGGACTTCTCAAAGATCAAGGAAAATGACGTTGCTGCCTTCCGTCGCGACAATATGGGCTTCGTTTTTCAGGATTTCAATCTTCTAGACACCTTTACTCTTGAGGATAATATCTATCTACCTCTAGTTCTTGCGGGGAAGTCCTACCGTGAAATGAACGAGCGTCTTAAACCGATTGCGATTGAACTGGGAATCACCGATATTCTGAAAAAATACCCATATGAGGTTTCAGGTGGCCAAAAGCAGAGGGCAGCTGTCGCCCGTGCACTTATAGCGAATCCGAAGATAATATTCGCAGATGAGCCCACAGGAAACCTCGACTCTAAAGCTACCGATGAGCTGCTCCGCCTGTTTGCATCTATCAATAGGAAGGGACAGACTATCCTGATGGTAACACACTCCTTCAAGGCAGCAAGCACGGCAAATCGAGTTCTATTCATTAAGGACGGAGAAGTATACCATCAGCTTTACAGAGGTGACAATACAAACGAGCAGATGTATCAGAGAATAACCGATACAATGACCATGCTCCAGTCTGGGGGCGATTCCAGATGAATGTCCGGCTCTATCCGAAGCTCGCGGTCTCTAGCATGAAAAAGAACGGGCGTCTGTATTTCCCCTATATCCTCACATGCATTGGTGTGGTGATGATGTTCTACATCATACATTCTCTTAGCTATTCACCGCTTATTCGCCAAATGAGAGGCGGGTCGAATGTTGAGGTTGTTCTGACACTTGGCAAGTTCGTAATAGCTGTTTTTGCACTTATTTTTCTGACCTATACAAACTCATTTCTGGTCCGCAGGCGAAACAAGGAGTTCGGCCTCTACAATGTATTAGGTATGGGCAAACGCGGAATTATGCACATCATCGTCTGGGAATCGCTGATAGTCGCGGTTGTTGGCATTGTCGCAGGCTTAGTCTTAGGAATTGCTTTTTCCAAATTTGCAGAGCTCGGCCTCTTGAATACAATAAAAGCGGATATCGATTATCGGTTTACGATATCCCCCGAAGCTATCTCTTTCACTTTACAGATATTCACCGTCATCTTTTTTTTGCTCTTAATAAAATCCCTGATTCAAGTTGGACGTTCAAACCCTCTCGATTTGATGCGCAGTGAGAACGTGGGGGAGAAACCGCCAAAAGCCAACTGGTTACTTGCAGTACTGGGAGTTGTAATACTCGGCGTCGCCTATTATATGGCTGTATCTATAAAGAGTCCGCTTGAAGCTATGACGTTGTTTTTCGTGGCAGTCATCCTAGTAATAATTGCAACTTATATGATGTTCTGTTCCGCTTCAGTTGTGGTCTGCAGAGTCCTTCAGAAGAATAAGAGATATTACTATAAAAAGAACCACTTTGTCTCGGTCTCCTCTATGGCCTACCGCATGAAGCGAAACGGTGCTGGACTTGCTTCCATTTGTATTCTCTCGACAATGGTTCTGGTAATGCTATCATCGACCACAAGCCTATACATCGGCGTTGAGGATACCCTCCGCTCTCGCTATCCAATGGAAAACCAAATTGAGGTTAATATAAACCGACTTGAGGATTTGGATGAGAGTCGTCTTTCCCTAATTCGCGCTGAGTATGAAAAGGTGTTCACTGACCATGGTATTGCACCTGAAAAAACATTGGAATACAGATATGCATATATCCTAGGCAGGGCTAATGGCAATGCTATAGAACCCTTTTCCAACCGGGAGACAGGCCTAATGTTCACCTACGAGACCACTCGAGAGATCTTCTTAATCAGTGTCGAAGAGTACAACATGGTTATGGGAACAGACTATATAGTTGAGCCAGGTCAGGCACTTATCTATCCAATGGGTTGTGAGTTCTCCGACTCTACCATCTCAATAGGCAATCTCCATCTGGACGTTGTCGGCAGAACAAAGAAGTCCATGTTATCAAGTAGTGCAATGGTCTCCATCGTTCCAGTTATAATGGTAGTCATTTCAGACTATGAGGAGTTAGTACCGTTAGCCACTATGGTTGACACACACAATGAGCCCATTCTTACCTTGAAATGGTACTACGGATATAACATCGATGTAAATGAGGAAAAGTGTGCCGCCATTTTTAATGAGCAAAAATCTGCCATCAATAACACATTCCTGAATACCGAAATGGGCTTTGTCTATTCAGCTAGTAGAGCTGCAGCCGAGCGCGAAGACTTCTACTCGACCTTTGGAGGTTTGTTCTTCCTCGGAATCATTCTGAGTATTGTGTTTATCTTTGCAGCGGTATTGATAATTTACTATAAGCAGATATCGGAGGGATATGAGGACCAGTCGCGCTTTGATATTATGCAGAAGGTGGGTATGACAAAGGAGGACATCAAGAAAAGCATAAACTCTCAAGTGCTGACCGTATTCTTTGCACCGCTTCTCTTTGCAGGTTTGCATCTTGCTTTTGCCTTCCCTCTTGTGTGGAAGATACTGCAGTTGTTCATGCTTCAAGATTTGACACTCGTAATCATTGTTACTATAATTTCGTTCATCATATTCGGTATCTTCTACGCCCTTGTCTACAAGGCAACTGCTCACAGCTATTACCGCATCGTCAGCGGGGCAAATGCATATTTGGTCAACGACTAAGAATACCCACTGATAACCCACATGAGCTAAATGGGAATCGACCTTACTGAACTTTATCTGCGTCTAGTTTTTTCCTATATTGTTGGTAACTCAGATATGCATCTTAAAAACTTTTCGCTTATAGAAACAAATGAAGGCAGTAATGAGTATATTCTCTCTCCTGCCTATGATTTGCTACCAGTTAATGTTATTATGCCAGAGGACACTGAAGAGTTTGCCCTTACGATGAATGGCAAGAAAGCGAACATTCGCAGAAAGGATTTCTTAGCGTTTGCCACTACAAGCGGGATAAATAGTAGGTCCGCTGAAAAGATGATGGATAAGATAATCTCGATGCAGCCACTCTTTCTGTCCATGATAAATGAATCGCTTTTACCTAAAAATCTTAAGGAAAGATTCGTAGAACTGCTTGAGAGCAGAGTTGCCACAATACAATAATGTGCACTAATAGAGAGCTGCTTCTCATTTCGAAGAAGCAGCTCTCTTTTTACTCGTATGCCTATAGTTACTTATTCGATTCTTTAAATCTTAAGTGCTTCGCGAGCAAGTACAGGTCAACACTTACTAATGAGTCGAATATAGAACTCCACAGCACGTTTAATAACTTCAACACGGATATGTTCGTCATTTCCATGAATACCGGCACGCTCATCGGCAGTAAGATCGGCGGCCGAAAAGCGGTAAACATGGTTGGATATCCGCCCGTAGTGTCTGCTGTCGGAGCAGGCGACCATTAGATAGGGGCTGACGATACAGCCAGGCCAGGTTTCTAGAATAGTGGTTGCGACCATATCCCAGGCAGGGCATTCAGCTTCTGAAATTGCGCTTGGATTTATTGCCATGGGCATCACGGTGAGATTCACGCTGTCATCGTTTACGACTCTCCTTATGTGCTCGACTGCGCTATCCACGGTATCATAGGGATTCAAGCGTAGATTCGCAACAAAAGACGCAGTAGGTGGAATAACGTTGGGAGCTTGGCTTCCCGAAGCCTGAGTAAATGCGACGGTTGTACGAAGCAGAGCGTTCATCTCACCGCCCGATTTCTTACTCAGCAAGTTAAGGACTCCGCCGAAGCACCAGAGATTTGCAAAAATCATACGGTACACAAAAGATGAGTGTCGCCCTAGCGTATCGAACATATCGGCCGCGGGACCGGATATGTGCATCCTAAACGTCTTTTTTTCAACTCTACAGCAGGCTTTTGACAGTATGCCAATGGGTGTGTGGGGCTTGGGGGAGGATGAGTGTCCACCTTCTGTGGAGACACTAAACTCTAAATTCATCATACCTTTCTCCGCAAGTCCTACTAGGGCACAGGGACGGGTGACTCCAGGAAATACGTTCTCGACCACTGCACCGCCCTCATCAACTACAAGGTCCGGAGTAATGCCATTAGTTTCAAACCAATCCACGATGTTTACAGCCCCCAGGCCGTTTATCTCTTCACCGCCTGAGAAAGCGAAATATATGTCTTGGTTAGGTCTAAATCCCTGAGATATGAGGTGGTTAGCAGCAAACAGGATGCCGTTAAATGTGAGCTTCGTATCAACACATCCCCGACCCCAAAGCACTCCGTTGTCATCAATTACTGCTCCAAATGGTGGCTTGGTCCACTTCGCCTCGTCAACCGGCACCACATCGTAGTGCGACATCATAACTGAAGGCTCATCATGCCTAATCCCTTCCCATTTGAACAGAAGCGCTCTGTCAGGAAGGCGGATAAAACTGCATTCCCTGCACACTTCCGGATAGAGCTCGGGAAGAAGGCCAATGAGTTTGTCAAACTCTGCATCGTCCTCCAGGGCACTATCATAGTACGAGATCGTACGACAACGGACAAGTTCTTGTAATGCTCTTACAGCATTGTCGGAGTCGAACTCCACGTCCTCTATTTCTCTTTCACTCTCTACCGGAGGCTTGAACATGGCTGTTCTAATCAATATTACCACGAGAAGAGATGCGATAATGGCTAGAACAATATATAGTACAATCATTTTCAGACTCCTTAATCCAGCAGACCTTTCTTATAAAGTAATCTGCTTATACCCAGTGTGAACAACACGCTTACAGGTACCATAATCCCCACAGTCCCGGCATTCAGTGCAGGTATAAAAATGAATAGAACAAGCATCAGAGCAATCGGAGCCACAGAGATCTTCCAGTTCTTCGAGATAAAGACTATGCCCAGGCCTCCAAAAAGAGCTGGTATCATCTGAGAAAAAGCCGGTTGGAGCACCTCTGACTGAAGTAAGGGGGTAAGAGGGATAATTAGGATAACACCTAAAACAATAATCAGCGTTGTTACTATGCTAGATACAGCAATCGCTATTGTGGAGACCACTTCCCCTTCCTCTGAGTTCGATTTCACTCCAGCCTGTTCCAGAGCATTGAGGGCACATGGGAGCTTGAGATTAGAGATGTTTCCTGTTACAAAGGAAAGATATGAGCCCCCGGCACCCAGCATGGGTATGTAAGTAAAAGTCTCAATAGCACCAACTGCCCAATACATTGGCGCAGTGGCGATGAGTCCGAATATCAGACCTTGGGTGTCCGGCAGTGCCTTAAAGATAATTCCTACAGCTACAGGGAACATAATCATGAGAACAGCCATTGACATATTCCAAACTAGGCCCCATCTATGTACACGTTCAATATAAGTGCTTTGTTTCATTGTTCCGGCCTCCTAACCCAACCACGCTGTTATGGGAATCGCACTTGCCATGCCCAATACAAGACTAACGGGAAGAGCGTAGTCAGATATCCAGTGATACTTAAGCTTTTTAACAGCGAGCCCGGATAGTATCATAACAAACGCAGATACAACCATGACTAGTACGGGCACAAGTCCCGCAGTTGAACCCTTGGCAAGGTCGGACACATCACTGAATATATAGCCCAGGAATGCTGCAATCATCCCTATGAACATTGCATTCGAGAAGATATCTGCCCACTTTCTGTCCCTTTTCTCAAGATTTATCATGCCACCAAGCACTTTCCTAGATACTAGGGGTGCGAGCCATATCCCTACTAATATGCTGATTGTCATAACAGTGACGATAGTGACATATTGACTGGCGGTTAAGCTTGTGACCGAACCAAATGTTAGCCCCATGGCATTTTCGGCGTTAGTTGCGGCAATAGTCTCGTATGATAAAGAGCCAATAACGCTAAGTCTTAGCCATGGCAAAGGGACCCCAAGATCCTTAGACAGGGTTATAACCCCGATTACGATAGCGACTGCAGGGGCAATGGTAAAGACTGTGGCCGTAATTGAGATTTTTCTTAGCTTGGCACTATCCATACCAATTTCGCGCCCGCGTTTCCAAGCTTTAATCAAGAAAAAGAAGCTCTGTGCAAGCACTACGGTGATAATGAGTCCGCTTAAAACGAACAGAATAGGACTGTTTACGCCAAATTCCAAAATGATTCCCCCTTGTTTTTTCTTGCCATTATATCACAGCATCTAAATATATAACAGTTTCAATTCACCATTTTATACAAATTTTTAACATCATGCTGCATTCCGTAGGTTACTATGTCTCTCTTGGGTTCAAACCGCAGCTTTACGGTATGCTCGCAATCTAGAAAAGGTGACCAAAACAGTTAGTTCCGATCACCTAAAATCAATTGTATTGTCTTAGGATGTGTGATTGCACACCCTTAACTTAGTCATGGGTAGTGTCAACCTGAGGTCTTCATCAGGAAAGCGTTTAGCTTCTCATTTGTGGAGTTAGTGAATATATCTTCAGCAGTACCATAGGCTTCGATGATGCCGTCCGACATAAACATTATCTTGTCCGCTACGTTACGGGCAAACTCCATCTCATGTGTTACCACGATCATAGTCCTGTCTGAGGACTTCAAGTTCCTTATTACTTTTAGTACTTCGCCTGTCAGCTCTGGATCTAGTGCACTGGTAGGTTCATCAAAGCAGAGAACATCGGGGCTAAGAGCTAGAGCGCGCGCTATTGCTACACGCTGCTGCTGTCCCCCTGATAGCTCGCAAGGGTATGCGTCCTTTTTATCTAGAAGCCCTATCTGCTCTAAAAGCTCATCTGCATTGCGGGAGACTCTATCTTGTATCTCCTTCTTTTGCTGCTTGGTTAGCTTCTGGCCCTTATACTTTTCCTTCTCCAAAAGCTCCGCTGCCAGAGTTATGTTTTTGTGAACACTATATTGGGGAAACAGGTTAAAGGACTGAAACACAAGACCAAAGTGGAGCCTGTTTTTCCGGAGGGCCTGTTCATCCAATTCCTCCTGAGCGTCCGCATTAAACACAGTCTTGCCGCCAACGATGATCTGCCCCTTATCTGGCTTTTCAAGAAAGTTGAGGCATCTTAGCAGTGTGGTCTTTCCGCTACCGGAGGATCCAATAACGGCAAGGACATCACCTTTATTAAGTGTAAAGCTGATACCCTTTAGTACTTCCTCTCTGCCAAATGATTTGTACAAGTTTTTAACTTCAAGTATCGGCATATTCTAACCTCTGTAGTAATTCATGCGTTTCTCAAGGTAGCCAAAGAGAAGCGTCAGTAGGCCGGAGAACAACAAGTAAAATGCGCCTATGTAGAAGATCGGCCATATTATGGCCTTAAGTCCCACAATATCCTGCGCAGACTTTACTAACTCCGACACGGCTACAACACGGGCAAGGGAAGTGTCCTTTACAAGCGTAATGACTTCATTTCCCATGGGAGCAGTTATACGTTTTATGACCTGGAATAGAATGACTTTGAAGAATATTTGAAACTTAGTCATCCCCAGCACCTGACCCGCTTCAAACTGACCCTGTGGTATTGATTCTATCCCCCCGCGATATATTTCGGAGAAGTATGCAGCGTAGTTAACTATGAACGCAACTAACACTGCGGTAAGACGAGGGAAACCACTCGCTCCAAAAATCAGTCCTGGACCATAGAACACAACAATTATCTGCAACATCAGAGGAGTACCACGGATTATCCAGACAAAGGTCCTCGTCAGCCACCTGAGAGGCGGGAATTTAGACATTGAACCAAATGTGATTATCAGCCCTAGGGGCAGGGAGAAAACCAAAGTTACTACAAATATTAGCAGCGTAATTTTAAAGCCGTCCAGCAGCTGCATTGTTACATCAACAAACGACATCGCATATTTCCTTAAGTAATAATTTATTATAACTACAATGAATATACTCCCCCCGACGCCTCTTGCTGATCAGGAACGCCGGGGGTGTATACTCAAACCACTTTTCCTCGTATCCTATTTTTACTTTCCCTATTTCTTTTTTACGTAACGCATTCTACCTTCTGTTCTGTACTCTACTTTGTTACCAGAACATCATCCAGACCGTACTTCTCTGCAAGAGCAGGAAGAGTCCCGTCAGCAAGCAATTCATCTATAACTTCGTTGAACTTCTTCAGAGTCTCTTTATCCTCAAGCCTAAATCCTATGGCGTACTCTTCAGGAGCGAGCTCTATGCTCTCGACAATCATAAGGTCACTGTAATCTGTGTCATCTCTAATGACGGAGCGTGCCATAACGTAGTCCAGAACACCTATTTCGCTTGTACCTGCCTTAATTTCCATAAGCACATCCTTCTGGGCAGCTGATGCTATAAAGGGGTTTTTTGAGAGGACGTCATTAGCCTCTACTGCAGCTTGACCGGCAGACCCGTTTTCAGCTGTCACAGTGGCACCCGCCATGCCTTCAAGGGTTGAGTACTTCTCAGCATTATCCTTTTTAATGACGACAACCTGTTTGTTTGATATGTACGATGTGGAGAAAGCCATGTTTTCGCGTCTTTCCTCTGTTACGGTCAATCCGTTCCAGATACAGTCGATAGACTTTGACTTAAGTTCATTCTCCTTCTGCTCCCAATCAATAACCTGGAACTCAGGTTTTATACCGAGCTTTGCACATGCTGCTTCTGCAAATTCTGTGTCAAATCCTGTAAGTTTACCATTCTCATCGTTGTAGTTCATTGGTTCATACAGGGTTATTCCAATTATAAGCTTTCCCTTGCCTTTGATGTAGTCCCAATCTTCTTTATCACTTGAACACCCGGCAAGCAGTCCAAGAGCTAGAACTCCAATCAACGCAAAGATTATGACCTTTTTCATATTCGAGCCTCCGCATTCTTTAGTATGCTAAATCGGTATCATATTACCATATTAAACTCGCTGTGTCAATATCTATCCGTAACTTTACAGAAAAAAGGGGCTATCTCACCTCGAACTTTTCGTTCTTAGTGAAACAGCCCCAAGGGAAAATACAGTTATTCACAGTTTAGGGTTGTCATTGGAAATCGAGGCTTTATTCAAACGGGAATCGGTACTGTGTAAGTCCCAGTTCATCTCTTACGGCGATCAACTCTTTTTGAACCGCATCGTTTATAGGAACTCCGCTGTCCTTTCTCTCCTGCCATACAAGATATTCTTTTTCACCAGCGGTGTAGATGCGTTCTTCTCCGGGAGCTACGGTAGAGCTGCGAAGTTCACGCAGTATGTCTCCCGCTGTCTTCTTGAATGCTTCGAGACCCATAAAGGCCTCGGTGTCTATGGCAATAAAGAAATGACCGAGACGGTGAGGCTGCTTTTCTCCATTGGGTCCAATTCCGGAGAGTGCTCTGAGGAAGCTGCCCTGCTGCAGCGCGGCCGAGAGTATTTCAACAACTGTTGCGTATCCATACCCCTTGTAACCTGCCATCTCTTCACCAATTCCACCAAGGGGTGCTAGGGCTGCATTGCCTGTGGTCAGGTCTATCAGGATCTGATCGGAATCAGTCTTTGCCTTGCCGTCACGACCAATAACCATTCCGGCTGGAGTATCCATTCCCATTCGGGAGTAGTATTCGATCTTACCGCGTTGTGTTATCGATGTAGCACAGTCAAGGACGAATGGGAACTCCTCATCAGTAGGCATCCCGAATGTAAGTGGGTTCGTTCCAAGCATGTTCTCAACACCGAAAGTAGGGGCTATTGACGGGCGGGCATTGGTTCCTGTAATGCCAATACATCCAGCATCAGTAGCCATAGTAACATAGTATCCTGCAATACCGTAATGGGTGGAGTTTCTAGCAACGACCATGCCCATACCGTACTTCTTAGCTTTGTCTATTGCCATCTGCATAGACTTCTTTCCAACTACCTGACCCATACCGTCATGTCCGTCTACTACAGCAGTTGTAAAGGTCTCCTTGACTACTTCAAAGTTTGTTACAGGCTTCTGAATCCCCGCCTTGATGCGGTCCAGATATATAGGTTTGAAACGGTTGACGCCGTGGGACTCAATTCCACGTTTGTCCGACTCCAGAAGTACGTCAGCACATATTTTTGCATCCTCTTCCGGTATTCCGTATCCCTTGAACGCATCAACCACGAATGAGAAGATCATGTCCCATCCCACAATGTTTGTTTTTTCTTTCATATCTCTTCCTCCAATACTATCAACATTATCAAAAAGCAATACTCACATCTTATAACTTACCAGTAAATTTATTGAACCAACAGAGTCGTTTGATCGATATCAGCAGCGATTGCACAATGAGTGAAATCTTGCGTTGAGTGCAAAAAACGGCGACCAAATAATTGGCAGCCGTTTTCTCTAAATCACAGAGCTACTGTATATTAATTATACACTAATATTGGAATTATGTCAATAATTAGTGATTTCTGCCACACCACCAGCGTAAGCCCTCAGCAGAATCCTGTACAAACCCTCAGATTGATCTATAGGCGCTGTATCACACAGCCCAGTCCATACTTCTGCTAACTGCCTTATGCCATCCCGCTAATAGGTCTTGCCTTGTACCACTGTCCATTTCCGGAGTAAACTCTGTATCGAGTTCCCTCATGAACTTTATCTCGTCAATATCCTTCCATACACCGACAGCCAACCCGGCTAGAAGGGCTGCTCCTAGGGCAGTGGTCTCCCGGTTTTTGGGACGCATTAGGCGTTTACCCAGTATGTCAGCCTGGAACTGCATGAGAAACCGGTCGCGGCTTGCACCACCGTCTACATTTATGCTCTCAACAGTGAGACCTATGTCCTTTTCCATTGCGGTCAAAAGGTCTGCACTCTGATACGCAATAGACTCTTGAGCCGCCCTTATTATGTGTTCAGGCTTTGTGCCTCTTGTTAGCCCAACAATACATCCCCTGGCGTACATATCCCAATAGGGGGCACCAAGCCCTGTAAACGCCGGTACGAAATATACACCTCCGGTGTTCTCCACCTTTTGTGCTAAATATTCTGCATCCCGGCTGTCGGAGAAGAGGCGCA
This sequence comes from Clostridiales bacterium, assembly GCA_012520195.1. Classification (GTDB taxonomy): domain Bacteria; phylum Bacillota; class Clostridia; order Oscillospirales; family JAAYOS01; genus JAAYOS01. The sequence goes on from JAAYOS010000058.1 coordinate 14,614, forward strand.
TTTCATCCCGAAGCCATTGAATTACGGCGCCACCCACAAAAACGCTTCCCTCGAGGGCATAGTGTATTTCATCGCCTACACAGGCAGCTATCGTTGTTACTAGTCCGTTATCGCTGTCCACAGCCTTTGTACCTGTATTCATAAGAAGGAAGCAACCGGTTCCGTATGTGTTTTTTGTGTCCCCAGGATAGAAGCAGTTCTGTCCGAATAGAGCTGCCTGCTGGTCCCCCGCAGCACCGGCAATCGGCACCCTAACGCCCTCAATATCTGCATATCCATATACGCTACTTGAGGGCCTGACCTCCGGAAGTATTTCCGCAGGTATGTCTAATGCCTCAAGAAGGGTCCTATCCCACTCGAGGGTATGTATATTATATAGCATTGTTCTTGACGCGTTAGTGTAGTCTGTCACATGGACTTTTCCTCCGGTCAGTTTCCAAATCAGCCATGTATCCACCGTGCCAAAAAGTATGTCACCTTTCTTCGCTAGCTCCCGGGCTCCCTCAACCCTATCTAGTATCCACTTAATCTTTGTAGCAGAAAAATATGCATCGAGCACAAGACCTGTGGTGTCCTTTATGTACCCCTCCAGATTCCTAGCTTTGAGTTCCTCACAAATGGGTGCGGTACGCCTGCACTGCCAGACAATCGCGTTGTAGATGGGCTTTCCTGTGTGTCTGTTCCAAAGAATTGTGGTTTCCCGCTGGTTCGCAATGCCTATGGCCGCTATGTCTCTGGGGTGTATACCGCTCTTTTCTATTACCTCGAGCATAATGTCATGCTGACTGGTGTATATCTCATCGGGCGAATGTTCAACCCACCCCTCTGCCGGGTAAATTTGCGTGAACTCACGCTGAGCCACAGCGACGATATCTTGTTTTTCATCAAAGAGCAAGGCTCTTGAGCTGGTTGTCCCCTGATCGAGCGATAGAACATACTGTGACATAATATACCTCCCATAGTGTTTATGATTAATATACGGGTTAACTACAAAGACCTCTAGCCAAAACCCCATGACTTAGTTATGGGGAATGTCACCGCAACTCTCCCTGGGGATATATTTCACCGGCAATACTACAGAATAGGGAGGCTGCACCTTTCCATTTGTGACATCTATCAATATCCTAAAGCAGAAAGCGGCCATATCCTCCATTGGAATGTGCACCACAGATAGCGATGTCGAAGCATACTCCTGCATATCGTTTTCACCGTTACCAACGCTTATCAGTTCAATGTCGTCCGGTATACGAATCCCACACTGACTAAATGCCCTAAGTGCACCGATCGCCAACGCATCGGACGCGCAAAACACACAGTCTGGCAGGCTATCACTCTCTGCGATAAGCTTTGCAGCCTCATATCCACCTTTCATGGTGTTCTCTTCATAAATCGTTTTTCTGTATGTAATGCCTTGCTTTTCAAAAGCATTGTAAAAGCTCTCAACCCTTAAAATCATATCCGAAAAAACCGGTTCTGATGTTATTACAGCCGGCGCCTTTTTATTATGCGAAAGGAAAACATCAGCTGCAAGTCCTCCCAGCTTTGTACTATCAACATTTACGGTACAGTATTTTTCCGACACTCTATTATATAGTATTATGGGTATAGGAAATTCATTTTCTTCCAAGAACTCAATGTCTGCTGCCGACGCGTTACAAATAATCGCAGCATTGAACATGTTCATTTCTGAAAGTGAAGCGGCTTCCGAGAGAGTTCCGTTTGTATACGGACGAATGATAATCTCGCAATCTGTTTTACTTTCGGCCACCTCTCGCTGCAGGCCGCGAAGAAACCTGACAACCATTGAGGCTCGAAAATCAGAAGCCCAAAATACGGCCAAAACCAGTTTCTTGGAAAATTGGATGTTTCGCAGTCTACGTGCCGAAATATTTGGTGTATATCCGAGATTCCGCGCGGCAGTCAATATTTTCTCCTGTGTCGATTGAAGTATTTTCCTCTCATTGCCTTTGCCGCGTAAAACAACAGATACAGTACTGGGTGAGTATCCTGTAACGGCCGCTATTTCCTTAATAGTAGGCACATTATCTGCCTCCTTACCCTAATAGTTAGTATGTAACCATTATAGAAGTGATATCTGCTTTTTTCAACTCACAATTGACAAAGCAGATGGAAAGTAGATGGCGAGATATGATTGGTAGTAAGAAGTACTCTCACTTCTTATTTCTTCTTTATTAGCAGTAAGTAATATCCGCTGACCTCCTGCCTAATCTTATTATGGATAAAACAAAAGTGACCAAAACGGTTAGTCTTGATCACTTTACTATTGGTTGCGGAGGAGGGATTTGAACCCCCGACCTTCGGGTTATGAG
>JAAYOS010000059.1 GCA_012520195.1 Clostridiales bacterium
AAATAAGAACTGGCTTTGTTCCTTACTAATAACCGGGTATCCGTATTTTTCTATAACCTGCCGGAAATTTAATCTAGGTTTGAGCCACACAACATTGTCATGTCGTTTAACAAACTGTCTTATTTCTGGGTATTCCAAGCCGGTATCGCAGAACACCGCAGGTACTTCAGGGAACATCTGCCGTACAATATGAAGTAGTACGGTGGAGTCTTTGCCGCCGCTAAAACTTACATAAACCTGCCCTTTCCAATGCTCGTACCATTCCTCTATACGACCGCGGGTAATGATTAGCTTATGTTCTAGATTCAAGGCTTGCAGGTCGCGCAGTTTTTGAGCATCCATCATCACGATATCCTCCTACCTACCTCAACACCCATATCAGCACATGGACTGCTAGAAATATCACCGTTCCCACTATCGCAGCACGTGTTATTCGGTCACAGATCGGCTCTATGTCCGTAAACCGGTCTGTGGCATCCGGCTTCTTCTCAACTATCTTGGCCCGGACGTTGATCTCTTTCCGGGTTGGTTGGTGAAAGTATGCCTGGGTTATCGGCTTAACCGGTCGTACTCTCATGCTCTCCCCTCCCTTAAAACCTCGCTCATGTTCTGAAATATGTAATCCAAGCATGGTATCGCTATACTGTTGCCTAACGCCTTATACCTGGCCGTGTCGCTTGCGCCGGGGATGTCCGTCCAACCGTCGGGGAAACCTTGCAGGCGTTCACATTCCAGCGGCGTAAGGCGGCGGACGGCGTAACCTACCCGCACGGGGTTCTGGTAGTTAAGCGAGTAGCCGCCGCTTGCCTTGCATTGCAGGGTGCCGCTGATTTCCTCGTTTTCGTACAGGTTGCGACAGTCTATGGAGCATACCGCCTGTCCCTGTGCCCCGTCCAAAGTGTGCGTTATCCCTTCTGCTATACCGTGGCCGTTTGCGCTGGTTTGGGCTGTTCTAACCACATAAGTTGTACTGCTTGGCTTGTCCGCTTTGCTCGGTTGCGCCCGTACCGCATGGGCTATGTCATGTTGATTACCAGGGCCAAAAGCCAACATCACCGGCACCTGGTTCCCGCCTGTGCCCATCCTTGCATTTAGGGTAGGTGCCAATCCTTTTTCAATAGGGCGCATAACTTCTTCGGCATGAGTCATATCGTAAAGTTGTGGCTCAATTATGCTATTTCCACCTGCCGCCTCAACGCCATCTCTAGTTGTGGCGGCAGCTTCTTCCCTCGCTTCTCCGCTCTCCGCAAGATTCCCTGACACGCTTTCGGACTTAAAAAGTATTTCGCTGGCACATCGACCTCTAAAATCTGCGACAAGGAAGATTCTTTTACGACGCTGGGGAACACCCCAATATTGGGCATCGAGAGTTCGCCAAGCAATGTCAACTCGCTCAGTTCTAACCATTCCGGCTTCTGCCCATTTACCACTTCGAGGCATTGGAAGTTCGGCCTCTGCGATTTCTTCGAGCACTGCCCGGAAATCTTGACCTCCGTTGCTGCTGTATGCTCCGGGTACGTTTTCCCAGACTGCGAACCGGGGATATTGCCCTCCGGTTGAATCTCGCATTTCTCGAATAATTCTAATTGCGTGCATAAACAAGCCACTCCGTTTCCCTCCTAATCCTTCTCGTTTTCCAGCGATCGACAGGTCTTGGCATGGACTCCCGAACGTGATTATGTCCACGGGTTCAATTTCCGCGCCGTTAATTTTGGTTATATCGCCCAGGTGCTTCATGCTCGGAAAGTGATATGTACTCACTCGGATAGGGAAGGATTCAATCTCGCTTGCCCAGACTGCCTTTATACCGTATTTACTTGCTGATAGTGGGAATGCGCTTATTCCATCGAATAGAGACCCTAAACGAATAGCCAATTACCCTCTCACCTCCCTCACTCCTGTCCGGGTTTTGATATGTTCATCCCAACTGTGGTTATCGGGCAAATTGACTTTCCTTTTTGCTTTATCCCTATTCTCCCGAACGGAATGTTTGCAGGTTCCATGTTTTTGTTCTCACCCTCCCATCTATCTCCACCCGGCGGCCCCGGAGGGCCAACCGGGAGAGGTAGCTTATTGACTTTAGTTAGGCCACAAACACCATCTTGCCCGTTAACTCC
>JAAYOS010000060.1 GCA_012520195.1 Clostridiales bacterium
CGTTCTAACCAACTGAACTACCGGGCCGTATGGTGGGAACAACAGGACTTGAACCTGTGACCCCCTGCTTGTAAGGCAGATGCTCTCCCAGCTGAGCTATGCTCCCATACGTTGTTGCGGATACTCGAAATGTTCGGCAACGGAAAACATTATACCTTGTATTTTTGTCGATGTCAAGCCTTAAAAAAACTTCTTTGGTTTTTATAGGTCTCCCACATTTTAACTGTTCTTGCGCTATGAATTCAATAACGCAAGAACAGAAACTTAGTTCAATATCATATAGAACTGTATAATGTTGCTTATGAATCTAGGACATATCAGTATCACATTTTTATACGATGCTTATCTAGTGCGGAAAGTGCTTTACAAACTGCTGCAACAATAATTGCTGTAGCTATTGCCTCGGGTATACCATTCACCGCTGCAATTCCTGCCCAGAAGGCAGCAACTGTTTTACCCGTTAACAAATCCAATGCAGCCATTGTGCTCTCAATGTACTTTCCAAGAACTACGACAACGCCGCTTATAAAGAGAACGGTATTAAGTACGGATCCCAGAAAACCCGTCATCGCGTAGCCGATAAGACCATTCAGTCGGGTTTTTCTAACTGCTCTGAAGAACAGACCAGAAAGCCAGCCAACCAACACTCTAGGTACTATGCAGACTATTGCAATCAGAACAGGCACCGTGGTAAATGCTGGAGCAAACACTGGACTTACAGGTGCTTGAGCCAAGCTCGTTATTCCGAAGACAAGCCCAAGTAGTGCACCAGCTGCAGGACCCAACATTATTGCTCCTACAACAACGGGTATTTGTAGAAAAGTAATTTCTACCGGTCCAATTCGCAGGTAACCCAAGGGGGTATAGTTTAGTATCAACATAATGGCGATTAGAACTGCTATCTTTACCATTTGGGATACATTTACCTGACGTGATCGGCTGGAAGTATTGTTTGTCATGATAATTCCTCCTGCTGCCACCCCTCTCCTCTGAGAAGGTATAGCGCATAATCTAAATACTTCGATAGTATTACTTCGATAGTATTTAGATTATTATATAACAACTCTCTTATTAATGAAATAGAAGGGCCCAAAAAACAGGTACTAACTTAACTACTAGGCTTCCCTTTTTTCTGTGTATTCCTCACATATATTGAGTACAGGCCTTCAAGCAGAAGGTTCTCATCATGTATAGTTTTATGTTTACAATAGGCTGAAATCTCCTCTGCATAAAGCCCGGTCATTACGACTGTCGAATCTCCTAACTGCTCCTCAAGTTGTGTTATAAGGCCATCCAACATAGCAGAAGTACCATATATGATCCCCGAGTTAATAGAGTCCGCTGTGTTCTTACCAATTAAGTTCGCCTTTTTGCGCATGCCGACCTGTGGGAGTAGAGCGGTTTTTTCAGCAAGTGCTTCTACAGCAATATCTATCCCTGCACATATAACGCAGCCGATGTAGTTGCGGTTTTCATCAATTGCAGATAAGACTGTGACTGAGCCCACATCGACCAGAATGATTGGTGTCTTGTACTTCTCAATGCAGGCGACAGATTCAGCAACGATATCGCTCCCAAGCTCGGCAGTATTATCTATCAGTATATTCAAACCGCTCTTAACACCTGGACCCACTATTATCGGTAGACGGCCAAATAACCTCTTCATGGCTCGTGCAGTGTTTTCAGTCATGGCAGGCACAACAGAAGAGAGGATTGAACCACTAATATCAGATGCTTCTATTCCATAAAGGTTTAGAACATCCTTAAATCGAATACAATGCTCATCCTCGGTAATCGCGACGTTGGAGGATAGAGAGGATTTGAAAATCAGCGTGCCATCCCTACCAAAAAGTCCGATATCAACGGCGCTGTTTCCCAAGTTTACTGTTAACACGTTCATGGCTAAAACTCAGCAGAGCCTGTTGTACGAGGGAACGGAATAACATCTCGAATGTTTGTCATCCCAGTAAGGTACATTATCATACGCTCAAACCCGAGGCCAAAGCCGCTGTGCCTTGCTCCTCCATAACGGCGGAGATCGAGGTACCACCAATAGTCCTCTTGGTCGAGGCCCATTTCAGTGATTCGTCTTTCAAGAATATCCAGACGCTCCTCACGCTGACTTCCGCCTATAAGCTCCCCTATCTGAGGCACCAAAAGATCGGTAGCCGCTACTGTTTTACCGTCATCATTTAGCCTCATGTAGAACGCCTTAATATCCTTCGGATAATTTGTCACGAACACAGGCTTTTTAAGCCACTCCTCGGTCAAATAACGTTCATGCTCCGTCTGCAGATCGCAACCCCAGTAAACAGGGTATTCAAAGCGGTCTTTCACCTTCTCAAGAACTTCGATGGCTTCGGTGTACGTGACACGGCCAAACTCAGAATTGAGCACATGGTTAAGACGTTCGAGAACTCCCTTGTCTATAAAGCTGTTAAAGAACTCCATCTCTGCAGGGCAGGTCTCCAGAACATGTCCGATTATATGCTTTACCATATCTTCTGCAAGATCCATACAGTCTCCGAGATCTGCAAATGCGATTTCGGGCTCGACCATCCAGAACTCAGCAGCATGGCGCGGCGTATTCGAGTTCTCTGCACGGAATGTTGGACCGAATGTATATGTCTTTCCAAATGCCAGAGCAAAAGTCTCAGCTTCGAGCTGACCAGAAACTGTTAGGTTAGTCTCCTTACCGAAGAAATCCTGAGAGTGGTCAACCTCACCGCTTTCAGTACGCGGTGGATTGTCGATGTCGATAGTTGTAACTCTGAACATCTCCCCGGCACCTTCCGCGTCGCTGCCGGTTATAATGGGCGTATGGGCGTATATAAAACGGCGATTATGGAAGAACTCATGGATAGCAAATGCCGCCTCTGACCTCACCCTAAATACTGCGCTGAAAGTATTTGATCTTGGTCTGAGATGGGCGATCGTACGAAGATACTCAAGAGAATGCCGCTTTTTTTGAAGCGGGTATTCTGGCGACGAAGCACCCTCTAACACTACCGTTTCCGTCTTTAGCTCAAATGGTTGCTTAGCACCGGGCGTCAGAAGAAGCTTTCCCTCAGCAATTATGGCTGAACCGACATTGTACTTACGGACCTGATCGAAATTCGGCATATTCGATTCCAATACCAACTGAAGATTCTTAACTATTGAGCCGTCGTTTAGCTCAATGAAAGCAAATGCCTTAGAATCACGCAATGTCCGAATCCAGCCACCTACCCTTATAACTGCGCCGTCATAGCGCTCGGGAGCAGTGTAGATATCTTTTAACGAGGTAAGATCCATAATATATCCTCCAATTAGCTTTTGTGTGTAGTTATAATAACTCATAAATATTTGCTGGTCAACAAAAAGTGTTAATTATCGCAGCCAAGGTGTCATTTCCAAGGGATATCGTAACAAGAGGGTATCGCAATCGGGCACCGAGAAAAAATGCGAAGTGACTCATATGAAAATTCGGTCCGCTGGATCCTGTATACTGCATGCCATATAATGTGTAAAGAGGATGATATGTGAAATGCAATGAGTGGAAAACGAGGTAAACGCATACATCGCGAAATAAGCGTAAAGCTCAAAATATCCGCAAAAAGTCGAAAACACAAAAAGTGCGAAAAATGCGCAGAAATCGAAGTAATGTGTGAATGTCGAGGTGAAATTCGGCACTTTTATGCGGAATATGTTATGAAATATGCGGTGTGCGATATTTTACTCGATGAGGGTTCACACACAACTCAAAATTTTGCCCAAAAATCGTGATATTTGGTGCACGGGTCCAAATCATGGGTGAGTTTCACTCTCCAAGTAATCAGTGGTCCATTGCTGTAGGGCCTACCCAGTAGGGCCTACTGGGTAGGCCCTTACGCATTAGGGTGCTTTGCAGCAGAGTCCTGCGCAGCAGGGCGCTTTGCAGTAGGCCCTTACTAGCAGGGTGCCAATTACAAAGGCACTTTGTAACAAATACGGGACCTAGAAGGTAACTGTTTATGTAATGTGGTGCTTACTGATAAGTAAGATATATGGTATACTTATACAAAGTCCGTATAGAAACAAGAGGCTTATACAATGTCCGTGATAAAACCAAGAGGCTTATACAAAGTCGATGATAGAACTATACCATATCAAAATTCAGTGATAGAACTATAGTCAATTTGGAGCTCTTTGAAAGGAGTGCTTTTATCGTGTCAAGAGGACTACTACCAGCGGATTTTCTTTTGCCGGCTAAGCAGGATATGAGTAAATGGAGCGTGATTGCCTGTGACCAGTTCACATCCGAACCGGGCTATTGGGCGCGCGTAGAAGAAACGGTCGGTAAAAATCCCTCTACATTGCATACAATACTTCCTGAAGTTTATCTAGAAGCAGACGATACTGAAGCCCGGATTTCTCAACTTAAGGAGACAATGCATCAATACTTAGAAGAGAGCCTCTTTGAAAGCTATAGCGGTTTTGTCTTCGTTGAGAGACGTCTCAGTAATAATGTAATTCGCCGCGGGATTGTAGGATTAATCGATCTCGAGGAGTATTCATTCGAGTCCGATTCCGATACGCCCATTAGGTCGACTGAGCAGACAGTCATAGAACGGATTCCTCCGCGACTTAGTATCAGGAATGGCTCTCCGCTTGAGTTTTCGCATGTAATTATGCTCTTTGATGACGTTCAGAACACAGTTATAGCTCCCATCGAGCAGGGAAAATCTTCCTTTGAACTATTATACGACTTTGATCTAATGGAGAGCGGCGGACATATTACAGGTTGGCTGCTAGATGAGAAGGAGTCAGAGAGGGTACAGTCCGCGTTTATATCGCTTTCAGAGAACTCTCAAGTATTGTTCGCAGTCGGAGATGGAAACCACTCACTCGCTGCAGCAAAGTCGAACTATGAGTTACTCAAGGAACAAGTAGGAGAAGACGCGTACCTCAACCATCCTGCACGATATGCTCTTGTAGAAGCAATTAATCTGTATGAGCCTGCTATGGAGTTTGAAGCGATACACCGCATTGTGTTTGATACAGATGTTAATGACCTGTTGACCCGCATGAATGCCTTTTTCAATGAGCAGACAACAAATAACATAGATAGTTCTCTCAAGTACACTCTTAATTTCCAATATGTCATCAACGGTAAAAGTGAAAGTGTCTCTTTTAGTAGCACTCAATACAGTCTGCCTGTTGCAGCCCTTCAGCACTTCCTTGACGGGTACATATCAGAAACCGACGGGAAAATAGACTACATACATGGCGACTCAACACTTGTAAATCTGACCTCGGAAAACCAAAACTCAATAGGATTTCTCCTTCCTCCAATTGATAAATCTACCTTCTTTTCAGATATACTGAAAAACGGTACTTTCCCGCGTAAAACCTTTTCTTGTGGCGCTGCAGAGGATAAAAGGTACTACCTTGAATGTAGAAAAATCCTATAGGGCTTACCACTGTTGACGTTGATGTTTAGCATAATAGTTAGTGTCGGCATTAAGCTTTATGGTTGATGTAGATATTAAGCTTTATGATTAGTGTTCTAAGCTTCATAGTTGCTATTGATGTTGAGCATTTTTGTGATATTGGTGTTTAGCTTTAAAGTCAGTCTAGGTATTGAGCCTAAAATAATAGAAAACGGAGCGAGTGCTCCGTTTTTATGTCGTTTTCTTTCATAGAACTATTATCTAGTTTGAACCCTGTCAAAAGAGGGGTTGAACGCGTAGAAGTTTCTCGAGTCAAGTCTATCTGTAACAAGCCTCAGACCTTCACCAAACCTCTGGAAATGGACAACTTCGCGCTCCCTCAAAAACTTTATCGGGTCTGCGACATCTGGATCATCGACCATTCTCAAGATGTTGTCATAGGTAGTTCTGGCCTTCTGCTCCGCCGCCATATCTTCTACCAGGTCCGTAATCGTGTCACCTTTCGACTGTATGAATGCAGCTGTCCAAGGTGTGCCAGATGCTGCCTGTGGGTAAATACCTGCAGTATGGTCGACAAAATAGGTATCAAACCCAGCCTTCTTGATCTCCTCAATGCTCATATCCCTTGTCAACTGATGCACAATGGCGCCTATCATCTCAAAGTGCCCAAGCTCTTCCGTTCCAATGTCGGTCAGAAGCCCCTTCAGTTCGGGATAAGGCATAGAATATCGCTGACTGAGATAGCGTATAGAGGCAGCAAGTTCCCCGTCGGGACCGCCATATTGCGTAATAATAAACTTTGCAAGCGCTGGGTTGGTACGCTTGATTTTAACCGGGTACTGTAATTTCTTTTCATATTCAAACATGCAAGCTACCTCCTATCGACGTAATCCCAAGGCCAGGGATTGTCTATCCAGTTCCAGCGGTCACCCTTGCCCGCAGAGGTCTTCACAAGAGGACCATATGTTTTCTCATATGCAGCTTTCTTTTCCTCATAAGCCTTTGCATACTGGCCAAACAGCATTATGGCATCGGTATCATCAGGATGTGTGTCAAGGTACATTGCGAGCTCGACAAGGGCAAAATCGAGCGCCTGAACCTCTCCGAGAGGTGTGTTTGAAACACTCCTTACCGAAGAATTATTCTTCCAGGGCAACTCCAGTCCCGGCCAAAGCGTACCACGGTCAAGACCTTCACCGGCAGTGTATCTTGGCGAGTTCCTGCGCTGCATCGGAGTATATGTCATTCCAATTGGAGCATCGCAAGGCAGATCTCCCATCTCTGCACCGCGTCTATGACTTTCCATCACTCGATCTGTTTTATCAATTTTTCCTGTATTTATGGCATCCTCCTCCGTCTCTTCACCGTATGCACCCATACGGTCTTCTTCCTGCCTCAGAAGCTGTGACAATATATTATCAAACTCCATTATAAACCGCCTTTTCTCCGTACCAATTTTGGCAATCCCATTACACGGTACGGCATATGATGGGATTACAGCATACGCACGATGTAAAATATAGACTAAAATCCGCACATTGCTGTATTCCATTATATGTGTTATTCGACAAAAAGTGATGCAGAAAAATCCATAAACACAAACTCCGTTCTTTATATTTGTTATTAGCTGTGTTACAATAATCATAACACTCAGCAGGTGTGAGGCATATCAGTTCACCTAACACACCCAGCAGTATTTGAACTCTAAGGAGGTACATCCATGACAGACAGTGATTACTATGCAGCCAGAAGACGGTCACTGCTTCCGATAGTTGGAACA
>JAAYOS010000061.1 GCA_012520195.1 Clostridiales bacterium
GCAAAAAGGTGATAAACAGGGAAGATGACGATGTGAAGCTGGCGATGGTAAGCCGACGAAGGACGTGACAAGAGCGATGATAAGCTGACGATGACAAGCTGACGATGACAAACTGTGAAGCTGGTTAGGTCAGCAGACTGCTCCAGTGCGAGTGGGATAGCTATTTGGTGAGATAGGTGTTCGGAGATAGGTAGTTGATGAGACAGCTTTCCGGATATAGGGTTTTCTGGAGAGATAGCTTTTCGGATATAGAGGGAAATGACGTGAGTAAAGACGTGAGTAGAGAAGTGAGCAGAAACGTGAGCAGAGACGTGAGTAGGGACGTAAGCAGAGACGTGAGTAGTAAGAAAAAGGTAGATGTGATTGAGGAGGATCTCTACGCGCCGATACGTGATTATCTGGAGGAGTGCGGATTTCTCGTAAAGGGCGAAGTAAACCACTGCGATGTTACTGCAATGAAGGATGATGTGGTGCTTGTTGTGGAGATGAAGCTCTTGCTAAATCTTGATGTAATTCTCCAGGCAGTATTGCGACAGAGAGTAGCGGATATCGTATATATTGCGGTACCCAAAAAGGGAAATCTGCTGTTTACAAAAAGGTGGCAAAATATCTGCCACCTTCTTCGAAGATTGGAAATCGGTCTGTTGTTAGTCTCGCTAAGGGGTGAACACTCCTTTGTGGAGCTAGCATTGGAAGCAAAGCCTTTTGACAGGCAGCGAAGCAGAGCGGTCTCGGGGCACAAAAGGGTCTCGCTTATCAAGGAGTTTGAGTCGAGAAGCGGTGATCTCAATACGGGTGGGAGCACCGGCAAAAGGATCATTACCGCATACAGGGAAAACGCAATACATATCGCAGCACTTCTGAGGAAGTACGAAAGCTTAAGCATCAAGCAGCTCAAAGAGTTGGGAACTGATGAAAAGAAGACCGGTCCGACTCTTCGGGACAACCACTACGGGTGGTTCGACAGGGTAAGCCGAGGCGTGTATACCCTCACCGATAAGGGAGCCGAAGAACTCGGTGAATACAGCAACCTCGTTCAGTACTACAGTAACCTCGTAGAGGACAACAGCGGACCTTGTTGAGTACTGTAGCGAACCTCTCTGCGCACTGCAGCGACCTCGTAGAGTGCAACAGCGAACCTCGTCGAGAGCCCTAGCGAGCCTTGCTGAGTGCTGTAGCATACCTCTTCGAGTGCTACAGCGAACCTCTCTGCGCACTGCAGCAGATCACTCTCTGTTCTACAGCAAGTCTCGCTGAGTTTTAACCACCCTTGTTGCGCACTGCAGCGAATTTCGCTGAGCACTGCAGCAAACCTTGCCAAGTGCTCTGGCCACCGAAATCTAGCTGATTCAGCTCCATCTCTTTCAGAAGACAGATATTATCAAAAAAATGCGCAAAAATCGAGGTAGTGTGTGAATTTGCCGCGCCCTGGAGGGCATTTTATAACGTACTCGTTATAAAATATGCGATGGGCCGCATAAAGCTGGACAGCCATCCACACAATACTCGAAATTCTGCGCAAAAAACCGCAAAAAAGTGTACAGAGGCTCTTCAAGAGCACTTGTAAGAACTCGTAATGGCTCACCGAAGCTCGCAGAGGCTCACGAACAACTCGCAACGGCTCACCGAAGCTCGCAAAGGCTCACCGAAAGCTCGCAAAGACCCGCGAATAACTCGTATACGCTATAATGTAATCATACCTTACTAGCTAATTGCCTTTGGCGAAGTGTAAACCAGCTGTCAACCAGCCAACTAGCCAACTGGCCAACAAGTAAACCAGCTGTCAACTAGCCAACCAGTCAACTAGCTGTAAACCAGCTGCCAACTAGCTGTCAACCAGCCAACTAGTAAACAAGTAAACATTTGTCTAACGACTATGGTCGCTTAATCGAGATGTTTAGTAACAGTGAGCAGACTGCCAAGCCGATCAGCATGATAAAGGTAGATGTGAAAGAACCGGTGGCTGTTATCATAGAGCCTGCAAATGTTGCAACAAAAGATGTTGGGATCAACATGGTGTTGGCGACACTGAAGTTCATTGGAAAGCTCTTTGTTCCGTAGAAGGACATCACAAATGCTGAGCTGATTGGTGGACAGAAACCGTATGATATTCCTGTCAGACAAAGACCAATTATGCAAACGACAAGCGAACTTGTAAGTATGGATATGAGAACTAAGATAGGAGCGACAATTGTTACGAGGTTTCCAACGACCATTGTACCCCTTCGCCCTATGCTGTCAAAAAGACCACCGGCAATTAGTCTCCCGAGTCCGTTAAAAATTGATAGGACGCCAACAAGCGTTGTTGCTAAAGCAGCACCTGCGCCAACCGACAGGGCAAGGTCTCGTGCCAGACTTATAACAGTGTTTCCAATAGCGGCCATCGTGATTGAGAAGAGGAAGAACTTCCAGAACGAGGGCCTTTTTATCATCTCAACTGTAGTGTAGTTTTCGGTTTCTGAGTCCTCAGAACCACCTTTACCTCCAGACTTGGGTGCAGGTAGGACGGTGTCCTTGTCCGGAAACTTTATGATAAAGCTTGCGGCAAGCAGCACTATGCCTGTGGATACACCCAGCACAATAAAGGTGTTGCGCCAGCCAAAGCTGGGTAGCTCAATCAAAGCGCCAGCGATGTTCCCCAAAACAAGTGAGCTTGCACCGAAGGCCATCATCTGCACTCCTGAGCTGAGCCCTTTCTTATCTGGAAACCAGGAGTTCGTTGCCGAAAGCAGAGCGTTGTAGGCTATTCCGATTCCTGTGCCCGCCAGAATGCCGTAAAATAGATATAAGAGAATAATTTGACCAGATATTACAGAGGAAAGAATAAAGCCCAGACTCACCAATACCGCAGCAGCAATAAGGACATAGTTAAGTGAGATGCGCCTAAGTGCAAGGCCAGATATTAATCCGCCAATACAGAAAAAGGATATCGTGATAGTGAAGTTAAGTGCGAGCATGGATGGGGTCCAGCCGAATTCCTCGCCAAGAGGGCTTTTGAGGATAGACCAGGCATAGATGATGCCTGCAAAAAGCATCGAAATTGTTGAGACTATGAGATACCTTGTTCGGTGCTCTCTGGTCTTTGTAGCCTTTGTTGTTTGTTTTATCTGCTTCATATTACTCTCCTTGCTCTTTTATGTAATATCAGTATTTTTGCTTAGTGTTGTGCTCTTATCGTAATATCAATATATTTACTTAGTGTTGGGCTCTTTGGTCGTGGTAATATCTTTGCGTCGTGTAAACTAAAAACAAGGAACTTCCTCTGGTGTTATGGTAAAATTAAGAACAAACCAAAATCCTACTAAACAAAAAGAGAGTGAGTTCCAATGCGCTTAATTCTACCATAAATGTATATAAAATGAAATACGAAATCTTAACGGTTTCAGAAAGTAATACATATATGCCTTTTGGATGCATCGTCTTTGACATCGGCATCTCTCGGGATATATGCGCAGGTATTATGAAAAGGCGTACGGCGGACGACACGTGGGCAGAAATGATTGTAGATGCCATAGAATGGAGCAAAGGAGACATACCAAATGGGCAGTACGATCCAGCTACGGGAACCGTAACCTTCAGCACTACCCATTTCAGTTATTACGCAGTAGGTTTCGCTCAGGTAAGTTTCAACGATGTGGCTGCAAAAGCTTGTATCGCAAAGCAGTGAGTTTTGTGGCAGCAAGAGGTATTTCAACAGGCACGGGCAACGGCAATTTCAGCCCTCAAGCAAACCTGACACGCAGTATGCTGGTCACAATACTATATCGACTAGAAAATGAGCCTGAGACTAATACCAGCAGTTTGTTTAGAGATGTGTTACCAGACCTCTGGTACTCCGATGCT
Source organism: Clostridiales bacterium (assembly GCA_012520195.1). Classification (GTDB taxonomy): domain Bacteria; phylum Bacillota; class Clostridia; order Oscillospirales; family JAAYOS01; genus JAAYOS01. Next base: position 3,844 of record JAAYOS010000061.1, read on the forward strand.
GTGAATTGGACATCCTTATCATAAGGCTTAAGAAGATGATTATCGCAGCAAGCTGTTAAAAGTGTTTTGCTGCATACTCAGCTCCGTAGCTGTTTAGCTCGTCGTTAAGTATTTCTGCAACCTGCGGATACATCGGAATGATATTTGGCACGCAGGGGATAAAGCTTCCCAGTGGCATATATGTGTCAATTGCGCGCCGCACCTCTGCGCGAATGGCTGCCTCATCCGGTTCGGGGAAATCGATAAGGGCCATGTCAATGCCGCCCATAATGCAGAGTTTGCTTTCGGTTCTCTCTATGACGCCCTTGATGTCGTTCTGAGGGATAACGCCCTGCCACATATCAATTCCGAGATCGACCATGTCCTCGGCCACTTCGTGACTTACACAGTCAGCATGGTGCTGTATAAGAACACCGCGCGACTTTACGTAGCCATAGAAGCGCTCATAGTGAGGTTTGATAAGTTCACGCCATGTTTTCGGACTGAGGAAGAGACTCCTCTTGTTTCCCCAGTCGTCGTGGGAGTGGAGAATGTCTGGTTTCATACGGTCGATTACATGTTCAACACACTTGATTTTCCAATCGGTATAGTATGAGAGCATATCGTACATATGCTCAGGTTCTTCTAAGTAGCTTACGAGAGCGTCTTCAAAGCCGAGCATGTAGTGGGAGAACTCAAACATTCCTGTAAAGGATCCTGCCATGAGCAGATAGTTCTCGCGGTCTGCATCCTTGATGGCCTCTTCAACGATGTGCCATGGGGCATTGCTTATGTCCGGCAGTTGAACATAGTCCTGCCAGTGTGTGATATCTTTGACGACGCGGTTTTCATCGGTTATGTTCGGAACAGAGCCCGCTTGCCCCTCAGGCCAGTCCATTGTGATGCCGAATGCATTCTTCACACCGTATTGGCCCGGTGTCGGTCCCCCAAGAATCATGGTTATTGCATCGATCGTAATAGGACGGAATGGAGTCCCTTGGACATAACAGGACCATGGGTCCCCAAGCCATTTAGGGTTGTCATTTCGCATCAGGCACAAAAAGTTCTCTCTCGGTGTTGACATCTTGATTCCTCCTCAAACTCTAATATCAATTGTTGTTGATGTTCCGCAAAAACAGATCATACATGTTATTAACTATAGTATACCGACAATTTGTCGCTCTCTAAATCCGCATTTCGTTGCTATTTTTTCTGCGAGATGCTACAATTTGTAGCGGGGGCAGTGCTATGGTAATTACAACTGACATATTATTTCACATGCTGTTTGAGAGATGCCGTATAAGGGTTCGGAGATTTTCAGGATGGAGTGATATATATCAAAGAAATATCACCCTGAACGCCCCGAATGCTAGAGAAAAGAACTCGGAGAGAGTACATACTGTTGCGGGAACTGTTGCAGGTACTGATGTAGGTACAGATGCAGATACAGCTACTGGTACGTTTGCAGGCACAACTACAGGTGCTGCTGTAGGTGCGTTTGCAAGTATAGAAGCAAGCGGAGCTGCAGGTACAGTAATTGATGCTGTTAGGGATGCGCGAATAATAAAAAATGTGCGGATACTGAGGGACAGTAAACCTGAAGCGGGATATTTGTATCTGTCGGATGACAGGTGGGTGCTAGAGAATGTTGCACTGAGTAAAGACTATGTGTCGCTATATTGCGGAGAAAATCACGAGACTTTGCTTAACACAGATTTCATTACAGAAAAGAGGGACGTGCTGCTGCTCGCTGAGGAAATTTCGGACATTGTCCAATCTCTTCAGGAGTGGGAGAGCGAGCTTCTCAAAATACTAAGTGGTGGCGGGCCAATGGCGTCCATGTTCCGTATTGGACAGGATTTGCTTGAGCGGCCGCTTTTGCTTTTGAGCAGGAATTCTGCAGTTATCGCACACACGCCAGATCTAAGCGACGTTGTAGGCGAGGACAGGCAGGGGAAAGACCGAGGAATATTGCAGGGAATAACCGAACTGCTCGTTGATGAGGTATTCCACAGTGAGTTTCAACAGGAGGGGATATTCTACTATCCGTCGTACCCATGTGATGGGAGATATATATGCAGTAATATCTATAACGGCGACAGATATCTATCAAGACTCATAACACCATTACGTAGCGGCGAACTTGAACTGAGCCCCGGGGAGGAACAGCTTTTCGGTCGTTTTGCAGAGTATGTAAAACAGCTCTATCTGAAGTATGCGGACGACTCCTTTGTCCACCACCAGGAGGATAGGCTACACCGTGCGTTGCGGAGTCTTCTCTCTGAGCAGTCTGAGCGAGCAGGTCAGAAGGCGGTTGATGTATTCAAAGATTACGGATGGGACCGCGGCCACGAATATCTGGTTCTAAAGCTCCGATTTAAGGAGGGGGCAGAGTGGGAGAGCACGGCGCTGCATCTCTGCGGTCAGCTTGAAAAAGAGGTGCCATTCTCCTGTGCAATCAGGCTTGAAGCGCACATACTGTGGGCAGTAAACTTGACCAGAAGTAAGCTGCAGAAGGATGTGCAGCCCTTCTTTCAGACACTAGCATATTTTGTTCGCGAGTACCTGTGTCAAGCCGGTGTAAGCGATATATCTAGTGATTTGCTGGATGCGCGAAGTATGCTTATGCAGGCAGAAAGGGCACTTGAGGTGGGTCAAAAAAAGGATCCGCACTACTGGTATTACCGTTTTGGCCAATATGCGCTCGATTATATGCTTGAGCAGGTTACAAATGAGTTTTCGGGTGACAAGATCTGCGCAAAGCCACTCTTAAAGCTTATCGAGTACGACAGAGAGAACTGCACTGAATATGTGAAGACGTTATATGAGTACATACAAAGCAAGTACAATGCGACTCTTGCGGCGGAGAGACTGTATGTGCATCGCACCACGTTTATCCGAAGGTTGGAGAGGATAAGGAATATCGCAGATATCGATGAGGATAACATGGATGAACTGTTACACATACTTCTATCCTTCAAACTGCTTGGGATTGGACAGGAATATATTGTTGGGTAGATGCACAGATTGATATGTACACAGACTGGGTATGCGGGCAGACAGCCCGTATACTCTGTTTTTTGGATAGAGTGATGGATAATCTGATGGGTAACATGATGGATAATATATGGCGAATGTTTGGTAATTTGGGGAGCGATGAATAAAAAAGGGAAGTATTGCTATAATATCTCAAGTGAGAGATAGATATTGGGAGCGCAGGGGGACGTGTTTATGGCGTTGGTAATATGCGTATGAGAATCGGAATACCAAAGGGGCTGCTGTTTCCGGATTTTGGAGGGCTTTTCGAGTCCTTTTTTTTAGAGCTGGGACAGGACATTGCTGTATCGCCTGATACCAACAGGAGGATACTCGACTTAGGTGTCGGTTGCTGCGTCGACGAGGCATGCCTACCTGTGAAGGTATTTCACGGCCATGTATGCTGGCTCCGCGACAACGGCGACTGCGACATGATTGTCATACCAAGGTTTATGCATTTGAGGGAGAATGAATCCATCTGCCCCAAATTCTGTGGACTGCCCGAGATGGTGAAGTATAGTGTACCCGGCCTTCCACCGATAATTGGAGTACCGATAGACTGGAGCAGTGCGCAAGGCTTGCGTGCATGGGCCAGAGCGGTAGCGTCCTACCTTGGATGTGCAAAGTCAGATGCCTATTCGGCACTGCATGCTGCAGTTAGTAAGCACAACGAAGTAGCGCAGGGGTATACCGTGCTGAGCGAGCCGAACAGACAGAGCAGCAGGAGGGACGGGCTTGATGGGCAGAGTAGGGCGACTGAACTAGCTGCACCTAGTAGGCTAAGTGAACTTACTGGGAGCCGTAAGCTCGAAAATTTAACTGTGTCAAGCAATAGAGAGTTTAGGATTGCTCTTCTTGGACACCCTTACAATGTTCAAGATGCTTTTCTAAATATGAATGTCGCCCAAAAGCTCGCTCGGCTTGGCGCAGCAATAGTAACCGATGCATCAGTGTCCGAAACAGATGTAAATAGGGAGGTAGCATCTCTGTTTAAGAAACCTTTCTGGACATTGGCGCGCTACTCATACGGTGCTGCAAAACATCTTTACAGAACAGACGCTGTAGACGGCATAGTATATGTTTCATCATTTGCGTGTGGCATAGACTCTGTCGTGGTCGAGCTAATACGTGATGCGACTGATGGGCTGCCACTTCTGGTGCTGAAAGTAGATGAGCATACAGGGGAGGCGGGCATCGACACCCGCCTGGAGGCATTTACAGATTTGCTGAGGAGGAGAAAAACCTTTGGTAGTAACATTCCCGCATATGGGAAATATATATCTCGCGGTGAAAGCGCTATTTGACGATCTTGATATCGACTATATAATCCCGCCACCAAACACAAAGGCCTCTCTGCAGAAGGGGTCCTTTTACTCGCCGGAGGAGATATGTCTACCCTTCAAGCTGTTCATGGGCAATATTATTCAGGCGATTGAGAGTGGGGCAGATACTGTTCTTATTACAGGAAGCTGCGGACCCTGTCGGTTTGGTGAGTACAGTGAGCTAGCATCCATCGTACTCAGGGAGATGGGGCACGATCTGGATTTTATTGTCCTGGATTTGTCCAAGGATGTGGGTGTGGACGGTTTCTTGAGGAGGATAAGCAAAATAACTAGAGATGTCCCTATGAGTAGAACTCAGAAGGTGCGGACAGTTCTAAATGCGGCCGCTTTAATGGCTAAGATTGACCAGCTCGAAGCAAGGGCGCATATTCTTGCGGGATATGAGAAAAATGCCGGAGACTGCAAAAGAATACTTCATCAGGCATTGGCTCGTGGGCTTGAATGTGTTGGTTCTGAAGAGATTGGAGAGGCGATTAGCGCTGCGCAGAATGAGATCGAGAGAATCCCAATCGATTTGGAAAAGGACCCCTTGAGAGTTGCCATTATCGGTGAGATATATACTGTCATTGAGCCATTTTCGAATCTATATATTGAGGATCTGTTCATGGATTACGGTGTTTGTGTTAAGAGGCATATGACTCCTAGTTGGTGGCTGCGCGATCTTGTTATGAAACCACTGAAGCTAAACTCACTAGACTTGCGTAGAAGCTCGCGCGAGTATCTGCCTCTATATATTGGAGGGCATGGACGCGAATGTGTGGGCGAGGCAGTCAAGGCGTGGCAAGAAGGGATGGACGGAGCTATTCAGATCCTGCCGATGGGGTGTATGCCAGAGATTGTGGCTAAAGCTATTTTGCCTCAGATCCAGAATGACAAGGACTTCCCTATATTGACCCTAATTGTAGATGAGATGACGGGGCGAGAGGGATATATAACACGCATTGAGGCGTTTTTGGATATGCTCAAAAAGAGGAGGGAGAGATATCGTGGTGGAAGCTTCTCAACAGGGATACTGAGTGGGATCAATAGTAAAAGACACGGGTATAATCGTTCGGTGAGAAAAAAGTACGGGGAGATGTAATTGTTCGTGCAAAAAGGATATAGTCTTGGGATTGATGTGGGTTCGGTTAGTACGAATCTTGTGTTGGTGGATGATAGTGGGAATTTGCACTACAAATTATATCTCAGAACCGGCGGACGTCCCATTGAGGCTTTGATTGAGGGTTTGGGACAACTTTCGGAGAATCTGTTGCCCGGCGACAGAATAACTGCTGTCGGTACTACCGGAAGCGGTAGGCGGTTAGCGGGCGCAATGGTTAATGCTGATGTCGTGAAAAACGAGATAACTGCTCATGCAGCGGCAGCTTCCGCAGTTGCACCCGATGTGAAGACGATAATTGAAATTGGTGGGCAGGATTCAAAGATTATATTTCTGCAGGAGGGGGTTCCCTGCGACTTTGCGATGAACACCGTCTGCGCCGCGGGCACTGGGTCTTTTATTGACAGGCAGGCTGCAAGGCTCGGCATCCCTATTGCGGAGTTCGGCAGCTACGCACTTCGATCGGATTCGCCTGTGCGAATTGCCGGTCGATGTGCGGTATTTGCCGAATCAGATATGATTCACAAGCAACAGACCGGGCACTCGGTAGAGGACATTATTGCCGGTCTGTGCGAAGCGCTTGTTCGAAATTATCTGAACAATCTCGCAAAGGGGAAGCGAATCCTTGAGCCTGTCCTGTTTCAGGGCGGTGTAGCCGCAAACGTCGGCATCGCTGCTGCTTTCGAGCGGCTGCTCGGCGTAAGCCTGATAATCCCGAAGTATTTCGATGTAATGGGCGCATACGGCGCAGCGCTGCTCGCACACGAAGCAGTCGTTGCCAACGGCGGTACCAGCAAATTTGCAGGATTGGACTGCATTAAGCAGGATTTCAGTGCCAGAAGCATCGATTGTAACGGCTGCGCAAATATGTGCGAGGTTGTCTGCATATATTCAGGCAACAAAAAGCTTGCCAGCTGGGGTGACAGGTGTGGCAAGCATGGAAAACAGTAATATGGAAGCTAAAAGATTGATCTAAAAAAGAGTGGAGCAGTTTTCTAACATGCTCTCGAGTATTTTGAGAGTGTTGTTGCACTCGTCGGCAGTTAGGCCTTCAACAGCACTGCCAGCCCACTGATTCATAAGACTATATATGTGTGGGACAAGCTCCTTGCCCTTTTCAGTTAGGTAGAGGTTATTCTGACGCTTGTCATTCGGGTCGGTCTCGCGAGTTATGTAACCGAGTTCCTCAAGGCGTTTTGTGCTGCGCGCAACAAGGCCCTTATCCTTATAATAATGCTCTGCAAGATAGTCCTGGCTTGAGCCGGGATTCTTGTTAAGCGCTATTATAAACATGTATTGTGAACCGCTTATGCCGTACTCCTTGAGATGCTCGTTCATAAATCGCTTCCTCATGCGGTTAAGACGCGAAATCGCACGGCTTAGCTTGTGTGAGAACTCGGTATGTTGTTCAGCATCACGATTCTGGTTACTCACTAGCGTACCCCCTACAACTGGTATCCTATCTCGCTCATTCTACAACTGATATCCTGTCCGGCTAACTAATTATCATCTTTAGTTTCTGATTTTCACAGTGTGCCTTCTCACAGTCTACCTGAAGTATATCAGAAAAACTTGATGTTGTGTACATAGGGGTCTAAGTTTTTGGCTTAAATAATACTGAGGTTAGGAGCTCAGGTGAAAATCGCGTTTCCGGCGGAGATGATTAGTGATATAAATATGCAGTACCAGAAGCTTTTGATACTCATGACCGGAAGTAGCGCCCCGACGGCCGAGATAATTCCGGCATTCACTATGATGCTGAATAGGCCAAGAGTAATCAGAGTAAGAGGTAGTGATATAATCTGCAGTACAGGACGGATAAAGAGGTTTGCTATCCAGAGAACCGTACCTGCTGCCAAGATGACTGCCCAGTTACCGTTGAATTCGATTCCGGATGGGAAGAGGATAGAGGTTATCCAAAGCGATCCGGTGCATATAAGCCATTTGATTAATAACTTCATATTCTATGCGGCAAATTGCCCACCTTTACAGAGCCGGGGGGTGCCGCTCTCCTTTCTACCGAAGCAGGCATTTTACATAGATGCGTTCATCGCCGTCTTCGAACTCGACGTCAATAAGATCGACGGACCCGGTGTAAAAGATTAGGCCGCGAACCAGCATTCGAGAGATTTTTGCAAGCGTTAACAGCATTTTGGGTGATGGGTTTTTCAACTGCTCAGAGAGGTTCTGCCGTGACAGCTTGGATTTAGTAGGATCAGCGGAAGTACTCTTGTGGAAAATATTCCAGACTGAGGCGGCGTCATTAACTATGTCGCTAAGAAGGATCAGTGTGGTGAGCGGCATCGGCAAAGCCAGGGTGAAATTTTTCTCGCCCTCAATCTTGATCCTGAACCAGATAAAGAATGTCGGTCTTACAGACAAAAGCCTAGTCAACATATATTCTTACCTTAACCAGCTCGCCATTCTCCCCATCAACTACGACATCGAGTATATCTTCATCCAACCCTTCTTCGGTGAGAGAAGTGACTGATTTCAAGATTTCATCAAGGTCAATTCCCTGTGCGTTAAGGTTGTTCTGCACATCTGAAGGGACACTTTTCTTAACAAGCGGTCCGAGAGTCTTTAGCAGTCCCAAAGGAACCGTCACATTAGCCTTGACTTTTTCGGCTTTCTTTTCTGACCCCATCTCGACTGCGTCGACTTTGATGCGCAGCTTTCTTGGCTTGCGTCCTAGTCTTCCCCGAAATGCAGCCGGTGCATCCATCGTTTTGGATTTTGGAGTCTCGAGTGCGTTTAGCAGTGCTTCGGCTTCCTCAACCGAAATTGATCCATCCTTGAGCATGTTAAGGATTCTAGTTTTTTCACTCATGCGTAATCTCCTCTCAGTTTTTAGTTTTTAGTTCGTTTAGCATTTCGGCAGCCTTTGCCGCTGTGATTTCACCTTTTTCGAGCATATCCAGGATTTCGGCTGCACTGGCACCGTGATCCTGTGTGTCTTCCGGAGTGTTCTCGGTCTGAAAGAGCGCGTAAAGAAGTTCATCCAGAAGACCCTTTACAGTGGGATAGGATAGCGAAAGGGTTCGTTCGACCTCCTTGATGTTACCTCGGCATTTCAAAAATGTATCAAGAAAAAGTCTCTGTTTATCGCTCAAGGTGCAGTATTTACACGGTGTGAAGCTGCCAGATAATTGTGAACCGCACGCATCACAGGACATAATTGTGATTGTGAGGTTATTGCCGCAGACGGGGCATGAAGACGGTGGCAGATACGGCATAAAAGTCCTCCTATCTTTTTCCGGATTTGACTGTCAATTTGAGTATAGAATATCACCCGATTATAATAATGTCAATAGGAATATTAAAAATATTAAGAAGAACATTAATATTATTAATATAAGACCTATAATTATTAAATCGGGTGATAAGCATATGGAGGAATTTAGTTGTCTTGGATGCAGTTTTGCTTAGTGATCAGTTGTAGTGGCTACTTAGGAGATACGTATGAGTCATCGTACATGTTTCCGTCGATATATATTGTTGCATTTTCAGATGCAGTGAGCTCGCCCCCGGGTGTCCAGATATCATATATTTGATAGTGCACAGTGTATTTGCCGTCGGGGAACCAGATTGGTGTCATATGCATTCTGTTCCCGCTGATAGTTGATAAATTGGGTGCGAACACAAATGTGTGCTTAAGCTTACTGGAGCTTAGGTCCATGCTGTCTAGCAGTAGGTTACTTGATCTGTTAGCATCAACAGAATACTTGAACTCGGGATAGTACGCATCCGCTTTTGCACTTCCAACTACTGCGTCATCAACATTATCTATAGAGACAGTAAGCTGTGTGGTAAGTCCGTAACCGCTCCTTGTTGTCCACAATCCTGTGACTGAGCTATATGACCTATAGCCGGCAGTGCTGTCGGGTTCCAGTGAAGCATGTGCGGCCAACGAGACACTGTAAGTTTTGTTTTGAAACGAGTTTCCTATCCATTCCCAAACGTTCCAAGTGATACTGCGACTGGTGCAATCAGGTCTGAGAGGCACTGAGTATGAGTGTGGGGCTCTATCTTCAAATCTCGGATTTGGTGCTGAACGTTTAATATGCTCAGAGATGTTTATCGTTTTGTGGTTAGTTTTTTCGATTCCAGACATGTTATCGGGAGGCGTAATTGTGCATGAGAGGCTTATCGCGTCACTGAAGTATCCTGTTTCCGGTAATGTTAGCTCGAACCAGACAAGGTTTGATTCGCCTGATGGGATTATCACATTCTTAGTTTGCGATGTTATGGTTTCTGTTGATTGGCCTGAACCTACTTTCTTTTGGTACGTGGCTAGTAGGGTTACTGCCGCAGGGCTCGAAGGTAGTATGTCCCTGTCGGAGAAACATGTTGCAGACACAATGACTGTTGAGCCCTTTCTATATGTTCCGTTTGTTTGAATCACGACGTCTAGATCAACAGGGGGTGGTGGTGGAATTTTCGTAAGAGGTACCGTGACAGACTGGTTAGGGTTTGCAGTTGTAATGGTTACAGAACGACTGTTTGATATGTAACCGGCTGCACTTGCTGATGCGGTGTATGTTCCAAATGCCAGGCCACTGAACGTAGACCCGTTCTGGCCTGAGCCACTTGGGCTACCGGGACCACCAAGTGATACTGCTGCACCGGATATGGCTGAGCCTGTTTCTGAATCAACAGCCGATACTGTGATGCTCCCGGTGTTCGCCTTCCAGTAGAAGAAAAACTCACATTTTGGAGTTTCCGAAGTGAAAATCTGCGTTATACTTGTCTGGCCAACCCCGCTGCCGTTGTAATAGCCATTTCCTTGTGGATTATAAGTCCATTGTGCGCCGTGGTATTCCCAGTCGGCCGATATTGATACTAAACCATTATGAAAAGTAACACTTTGCGTCTCATATGGAAATACGTACTGCGGAGCGCCGATCGACTGTGCTGTAACAGATCCGAATACTGTCGATTTGTCTTGTGAACAGTATGTTGCTATGGCGTTTATTTCTTTTGGTGCCTGATATGTGACATCTGCACTCTGCATGGTTTCAAAATCAGCCAACGTATTTTGACCCCATCCAAAGGCTCCGATAAGTTCGTCATAATCCGAGAGTACGTCAAATTCCCCGTAGTCTTTACCAGTCTTTGAATTGCTCACCTTTATTACAAGAGAACCGTTAAGAGTATATGTACCACCGTCAAACCTGCCAACCATGGCTGCAATTCTGTCGTTTTCACTCTGGGGTATATTTGATGCTCCTTCTAGTGATATCCTTCCGTTGACGGGCTTGTTGAAGTTGTTGCCTGCAATCTTCTTAATGTTCATTCCCACTGTTTGATAGCGAATATCACCTACAGCTGGAGTTTGGGTTTTTATCGTTACACTTATCGTCCTGGTAGCACCTTTTTTGGTTGTTGCCGTAATTGTGTAGGTTGTGATTGATCTGTCGCTTATTAGAGGTACATAACCATCGCTGAATGTCTGATTGGCACCTGTGCATACGATTGATTTTAGTGAGTCGTTTCCAGTTACGGTTGCAGAGAAACTAAATGAATCAAATATCTCTTTAGAATATTCTATTGATAATATCCCAGACCCGTTAATGGAGGTTAGAGCCGTCCATGCTGATATCTCAATACTAGATGAACCGCTATCCTGTTTGGTACATAGCGCGCAGTCACTCGCTGAAGATTGTGCCTGTAGTACTGCTGAGCAATCACGACAATATATTGGGTGCGGGTGCTCTGTGTCAACCCAATAGTCACCTGTATGTTGACATACAAGATCAGGATTACATTGTTTGCAATTCGACTTATACCTATATGTACCGTCATATTGCTTGTGGCGACACCGACTACAGTAATGATAGTTTTCATGAGGGTGTTCAGCATCGCAGAAGTATGCGTAATAGTCATGGCCGTTAGCACATGGGTTGCAGGTAATACAGCTGCTCATCGTGGTTGTTCCAATA
>JAAYOS010000062.1 GCA_012520195.1 Clostridiales bacterium
CATTCTTAAACTCAGCAAAGATATATAGCCACACTCTGCACGGCGACAGCTTCGGTGTTACCGCAAAGGACATCACGATAGACCACGCAAAGGTGGTTTCTAGGAAGCAAAAGGTTGTTAGGACGCTGGTTGCCGGAGTTAAAATGAAGATGAAGCAGAACAAGGTCGATGTGATCTCTGCTTCCGCAGAAATCACTGGTAGAACTGATGAAGGTTTTACGGTGAAGGCAGACGATGAGGAGTACATCGCACCAAAGCTCATTATAGCGACGGGCTCTGTGGCATCGATTCCTCCTATCGAAGGGCTTAAAGAAGGCCTTGAAAGCGGTTTTGTCATGACAAGCCGGGAAATTCTTGATATCAAGAAGCTGCCCGAGAGCCTGGTTGTTATTGGCGGCGGCGTTATCGGACTTGAGATGGCCTGCTATTTCTCCACTGTTGGCGTTAAGGTCACTGTAGTAGAGATGCTCGACAGGGTAGCTGGAAATACTGATATTGATATGAGCCGGACGCTTATGGATATATATCAGAAGCAGGGTATGATCTTCCACCTATCTTCGGCTGTGACGGCAATTGGGAAAGATAGCATCAAGTTCATAAAGGACGATAAGGAAAATACTATCAGGACCGACGCAGTGCTGATTTCAGTTGGTAGAAGACCGAGCACTGAGGGGTTAGGGCTTGAGTCTATAGGCGTATATACCGAGAGAGGTTCGATCGTTACAGATGAGTATTTGCGTACCAACGTACCTGGCGTCTATGCAGTCGGCGATGTAAATGGCAAATCGATGCTTGCACATACCGCTTACCGCGAAGCTGATGTTGCTGTGAACCACATAATTGGCAAAAAAGATAGGATGCGCTATGAGGCAGTACCCTCAGTGATCTATACAAATCCCGAGGTTGCTTCTGTAGGTGAGACAGAGCAGAGCGCAAGAGAAAAGGGAATAGATGCGAGAACTGTCAACCTGCCTTTGTCTTATTCAGGGCGTTACGTTGCAGAAGTGGATAGAGGTAATGGTTTTTGCAAGCTGGTTATAGATAACAAGACGAACAGGCTTATCGGCGTACACTTGCTCGGAAGCTATGCTTCGGAAATCATCTATGGAGCTGCACTAATGCTAGAGACAGAGCTTCCTGTCGAACAATTGAAGAAGGTTATATTCCCCCATCCTACAGTCAGTGAGATAATTCGTGAAGTGCTCTTTCACGCATAATTTGAGGAGGTCCTAATCAATGCCAAAATCTCTGTTCTACGGTCCGGATGAGATTCGAAAACCGGGTGCTATTACATTCGAAGACATCCCGGTAAACACCTATAACAAAACTATTGAGGAGGAAAGAGCGCGCTACTCAGATGATGATCTGGTGCGCATTTTCCGCGACATTACAATTCTACGTGAATTTGAGTCAATGCTTTCTCAGATAAAGACACAGGGTATGTACAACGGGATTGAAACCACATATCCCGGCCCCGCTCATCTTTCACTGGGACAGGAAGCTGCGGCTGTGGGTCAGGCATACCTGCTCGACACTCAGGACTTCATCTTCGGAAGCCACAGAAGCCATAGCGAAATTCTTGCAAAATCACTCTCCGCAATTCACAAACTCAGTGATGATGAGCTTATGAGAATTATGGAGAACTTTCTTGATGGCAAGACACTACGTGCCGTCCAAAAGGTCAGTAAGGCGGAAAGTGTAAAGGAGCTTGCAATCGAATTCATTCTCTACGGAACACTCACCGAAATTTTTGCAAGGGAGAACGGGTTCCATATGGGCATGGGCGGTTCAATGCACGCTTTTTTCCTTCCTTTCGGTGTGTATCCCAACAATGCGATAGTCGGAGGCTCAGCAACTATAGCTGCAGGAGCTGCTCTCTACAAAAGAGTTAACGACAAGGAAGGCATTGTCATATGCAATATTGGTGACGGTTCACTCGGCTGTGGCCCTGTCTGGGAAGCCCTTAACTTTGCTGCAATGGACCAGTACAGAACATTATGGGAAGAGAGTAAACGTGGTGGAATGCCAATTCTCTTTAACATATTCAATAACGGATACGGAATGGGCGGACAGACCAAGGGAGAAACCATGGCATACGATATGCTGGCAAGAATCGGCGCCGGCATAAGCCCGACACAATTGCATGCTGAACGTGTGGACGGGTATAATCCACTTGCTGTTATTGATGCAATGGAGCGAAAGATGAAGATCCTCCATGAGGGAGAAGGTCCAGTACTTCTCGATGTTATTACTTATCGTCTTGTAGGTCATTCAACATCTGATCAGAACGCATATAGGACCAAGGAAGAAATCGATGCTTGGCGCGAAGTTGATCCGATAATAACATACCGAGATCAACTAGTTAAAGAGGGAATCGCACCCGACGACAGGTTTGAGGAAATCCTTCAGGAGACAACGGAGCGCATGACACGCATATGCAAATGGGCTTCGGATATAGAGATTTCACCTTACGTAGACTTCAGGAAGAACCCCGATGCAATTGAAAAGCTCATGTTTTCCAATGAAAAGGTCAAGGCCTTTGGGGACAGTGAACCCAATGTAGAAGGTCCTAAGAGCGAGTGCTCCCGCTATACTCAGATTGAGAAAAAAGAGCGCTCAGCTGTTGTCGATGGAAAGGCAGTCAGCAAGCTGAGACAGTATAACATCCGCGATGCGATATTCGAGCCTATTTTGGACAAGTACTATGAGGACTCTACTCTTGTATCTTATGGCGAGGATGTACGCGACTGGGGTGGTGCATTTGCCGTCTACCGCGGACTGAACGAGGTGATCCCGTATTCAAGGCTGTTTAATGCGCCAATCTCAGAGGCTGCAATCGTCGGTTCCGCTGTCGGATACGGCATGTGCGGCGGGCGGGCAGTTGTTGAATTGATGTATGCAGACTTTATCGGCCGCGCAGGAGACGAAATATTTAACCAGCTTTCAAAGTGGCAGGCAATGAGTGCGGGAATCCTGAAAATGCCGGTTGTTCTGAGGGTTTCTGTCGGATCGAAATACGGAGCTCAGCACTCGCAGGACTGGGTTGCACTCTGTGCACATATTCCGGGGCTTAAGGTATGCTTCCCCGCAACACCATACGAGGCAAAGGGTCTTATGACAGCTGCTCTGAACGGCACCGATCCCGTTGTTTTCTTTGAGAGCCAGCGCATCTATGATATGGGCGAACAGTTCCGTGAAGGCGGAGTACCCAAAGAGCATTATGAGATCAATATCGGAGATACTAACCTGATTCGCTCCGGTGACGATGTTACAATACTGACAGTGGGGGCTACACTCTACAAAGCAGTTGAGGCAGCAGATATTCTAGTGGAGAAGTATGGTATGTCTGCCGAGATTATTAACCTCCACAGTCTTGTTCCGTTAGATTACACAGCTATTATTGAATCGGTAAAGAAAACCGGCAAAGTAGTACTGGCATCAGACGCAGTTGCACGCGGCTCATTCCTAAATGATGTTGCGAGAAATATCACAGAGCTCTGCTTTGACTACTTAGACGGACCACCTGTTGTTGTAGGTGCGCAAAACTGGATAACACCGCCGTTTGAGTTCGATGAGGAGTTCTTCCCTCAGGCATCTTGGATCATTGATGCAATCCATGAGAAGATCGTGCCGTTAGAAGGGCATGTTCCGGTGGTGAGTTTCACCTCTTCGGAGCAGATTCGTAAAGCTATTTCCGGAGTTTAGTTAAACACTGACCCCTAAGAAAACCATAGAAAGTGCGGTCCCTACTACATATGGGGGCCGCATTTTCAAATAATTCGTTCAATATGACTATGTTATTTTGCTTAAAAAAGTACTAAAATATTATAGAAGGCTCCATTCTCACAGGTTAAGTATTCAGTTTGGTTTTAGCTTTCTGTTTTATTATTTTTTTATTGTCAAGAATACATATAAAGATTGCTGATTTAGCACTACTGGAGGAAGTTATTTGGATAACAATGCAAAAATTACGGAGGCGGGCTCAGGGGCAGATTCGATAATGCCGGAGGAGCCTGATTGTGTCCATCTCTCAGAGCAATATAGATGCAACCTGCTCCTTGTAAAGAAATGTATAGGAGCTGAATGCCGGTTCTGCCAAAGTTCCTACGAGCGAGGCAGGTCCTATAAAAAGTGGCAAGATGTCATGAACACAATGCCAGATGATAAGCAACTGGCAATTTCAGCTGCGTACTACAATGGTCAGATGCCATGGAAGGATTCTGCGGTTGATCTACAATAGGTTTGGGAAAGGATTGAGAATGTACCAAGTAAATGAGACGATATTCTATGGCTCTGAAGGGGTCTGCAGAATTGCAGACATCTCGGAGCGGCGATTTGATGATAAAACTATAGAGTATTTTGTATTGAAACCAGTTTTTCAGAATAAAGCTCTTGTATATGTCCCGAGAGACAACGAGAAACTAAGAGAGAGAATGCGTCATGTCCTCGACACAGATGAGGTTCAGGAACTACTAGACGAGTTTGTGAATTTCGAATTGATCAATATCCCGGGAATCAGGGAGAGGAAACTGGAGTACCAGCGCATCCTTCAATCTTGTGACTACAGAGAACTAAGCAGACTTGTTAAAACATTGTATACTCACAAACGTGAGGCTGAGATCGAGGGTAAAAGATTGCCAATGTGGGAAGAACGCGTAAGGAAAGAAGCAGCGAAAGTACTGTTCAGCGAGTTTGCGTATGCGCTCAAAGTTGAGCCAACTCAGATAGAGGACCACATTATCGATCTTATTGATCCTTAATCAGAAAACCGGGATCAGATTTGGATAGGAAAAATAAAACTGGCATAAAACACAGTAAATCATCCCTATAATGCTAAGCTTGGGTGAAATACACTATCGTATTATTGTGCATACTGTGATATAATAAGTTTTACCTGAAAAGTTCGCTCACTAAGGGGAATATTTACACATCTGTTTACATTTCTGTTTTAAAAGCGGCTATATGGTAATAATAAGTTCGGAGGTGCACTATAATGAATAGTGGAACTGTCAAATGGTTCAATGCGGAAAAGGGGTACGGCTTTATCTCAAATGATGACGGAGGAGAGGATGTTTTCGTCCATTTCTCCGATATAGTTGCAGATGGCTTCAAGACACTAGAAGAAGGCCAAAAAGTAACATATAGCATCGAGACAGATGATCGTAACGGAAGAGTCAGAGCAACAAACGTAACAGCTGCTCAGTAATAACCGAACAATTGAACTAAACCGGCGGTCAGTGCAGATTATTCTGTGCTGACCGCTTTTCTCATGTGCGCGAATGGAGCATAGCTAGGAAGGAAATATTTCACTGCAAAAAAGTATATAATTCATATCCAAGCGATATTAAAATCTCCCAGTCTATGTTAAAATATTGCTAACTATTGGTGATGCTTATTTCGCTGCAAAGCATATACTTTAGAAGCAGAGGAGGACGACTGATGTCAACAGATATTGATGCTAAATTGAAAGAGGCTGAACAGGGAGCACTCCGCCTAAAGAGAATTGACGCAATGCTCGATAGCCTGATGGCTGAGAAACAAGAACTCGAAAAGAAAAAATACTATCTGGAAGGAGAGCTTAAAAAGGAACAGCTGGATGTCGATAAGCTGGAGAATAGTGGGATATTGGGACTTTTCTACACCGTGCTTGGTAAATACGGGGAGCGTCTGGAGAAGGAAAAGGCAGAGGCTCTTGCGGCCAAACTGAAATACGATCAAGCAGTTCGTGACTTCGAAGCGGTGGAGGAAAACATAAAGAAGTTGCGCCTGGAGAGGATGGAGTATAAGGATTGTCCGCAGTTATATGAGTCTTTATATGCTAAAAAAGCGAAGATCGTCAAGGAGTCGGCAGGCAGAGCGGCAGAAGAGATAATGAAGTTAGAATCCAAAATCAGATATGACGAAAACAGACTTAAGGAAATCAAGGAAGCTCTCGAGGCGGGCAGGTCTGCTTTAGCATATCTGGACATCGCATCGGAACGCATGAATAGCGCCAGTAATTATGGGGTTTGGGATATGGTCGGTGGCGGACTGTTAGTGGACTTAGCAAAGCACTCCAAGATCGATGAGGCGAAGGAAGCTGTTGACGCCGCTCAAAAAAGGCTACTCAAATTTAGAACTGAGCTTGCAGATGTTGATATATCACGGGATATCCGCTTTGAAACTGAGGGGTTTTCTAAGTTTGCAGATTTCTTCTTTGATGGCCTGATAGCTGACTGGTCTATGCAAAGTAAGATCAAGAACTCACTCTCTAGCATAAATACCGCAGCTTTAAGGGTGCAAGATGTATTGAGAAGATTGGAATCCGTGCAGGGAGAGACTGTTTCCCGTATTACAGCTGCAAATGCGGAGATCGAGAGATTAATTTTGGAAAGCAAAATTTCAGAATAATCGCACAAAAAGCAATGCGTATATGATACAATATTGTAAACATCTAACATGGAGGTATGCTATTGGGGAAGGAGTGATAACTCGATGTCAATCGAAAGAAGTGTTCAGTTAACTGAGAAAGTGAACTATTTGAAGCTACTTAGAGGGGAACAGCCAGAATGGATCCCCATGTACACATTTGGAGCCCCGCCTGGTTCGGGTCAGGTTGTACCAAATCAGATGGTAGAGCCGCCTATACTTAGCGAATTTAGGATGAGGGGCGGAGGAAAGGATATTTGGGGAGTTGAGTTCATACCGACAAAGGAGACTGGCAACGCACTCATTCCAAAGCCAGGGGATTTTATACTTAAAGATATCCGAGAGTGGCGGGATGTGATCAAGGCACCCGATATTTCTGACATTGACTGGGAGTCGATGGTTAAGAAAAAGATGGATGCTTTGAACATTGACCGCTCACAGACAGCTGTAGCTTTCAACATGCATTTTGGATATTTCCAAAGTCTCATGGCATTTATGGGCTTCAATGAAGGGCTGTGTGCCATGTACGAGGAACCCGATGAGGTCTATGCACTATTTGACTACATGTGTACTTTCTATTGTACCGTAGCTGAAAAAACATTGCCCTATTACGAGCCGGACGTATTCGTCTTGATGGATGATACTGCTGCATGGAATACCCCTTTCATATCACCCCAAATGTATCATGATCTAGTAATACCCTTCCACGACAGACAGGCAAAGTTCGGTCGTGAGCTAGGGATACCCATTACAATGCATAACTGCGGACTCAGTGAGTGCTTTATAGACGATTGGCTATCAATTGGGGTGAACGCTTGGGACCCAGCCCAGACCTGTAACGATCTTGACGGCATTAAAAGGAAATATGGCAATAAATTAGTGTTAATGGGAGGCTGGGATGCACGAGGTAATCTTGCATCGCCGGATGTAACTGATGAGGAAATCCGTTTGTCTGTTCAAGATGTGATGGACCGGCTGGCGCCCGGAGGCGGGTATGCTTTCTGTGGTGGATTCCTTGGAGCAGTCGATGATACCGAAGTAGCACGCAAAAACTCAGTCCTTTTCAAGGCAGTCCGTGAAATAGGACGCAGTTTTTATAAACAATGACATCTATCTGTTAATAAATATCTTCTTGCTTTAGGCTTATTGTTCTATATGCGAACATGCTAAAAGGCCCATCCATCAATCGGATGAGCCTTTTTTTGAGGGCCTATTTGCCCAACATTTCCTTTACCTTTTGTACAATGTTATCTGCGCTGATACCAAATTCTTTTAGCAACTCCGGACCAGGTCCTGAATGACCAAACACGTCATTAATACCGATACGCTTAACAGGGACGGGATACTTCTCGGACAATACCGAGCACACCGCTTCACCTAAGCCGCCAATAATGCTATGCTCTTCCGCTGTTATAACCTTTCCAGTTTTCTTGGCGGAGTTTATCAGGATTTCTTCATCTATTGGCTTTATAGTATGAATGTTGATGACTTCTGCACTGATGCCCTGATTGGCAAGTATATCAGCTGCAGTAAGCGCTTCCGCAACGACTAAGCCTGTGGCTACTATGGTAATATCTGTGCCTTCACGGTACAGAATACCCTTGCCCAACTCAAACTTATAATCGGGGTACTTGTCGTTGATTACCGGAACTGCCATACGTCCAAATCTCAAGTACACCGGACCAACATACTCATATGCTGCTTTGACGGCAGCACGTGCTTCAATATCGTCACTTGGGCACACGACAACCATACCTGGGATTGCACGCATGGTTGCAAAGTCCTCGTTGCACTGATGGCTGGCACCATCTTCACCAACACTGATTCCACCGTGCGTTGCACCGATCTTAACATTCAGATGCGGGTAACCGATTGTGTTTCGAACCTGCTCATAGGCTCTGCCGGAAGCGAAAATTGCAAAAGTGCTTGCAAAGGGTACATATCCGACTGTTGACAATCCGCCAGCAACACACATCATGTTTGCTTCAGCAATTCCGCAGTTTATATGGCGGTCGGGGAATGCTTTTTGGAAGATACCAGTCTTTGTAGCTGAGGACAGGTCACAGTCAAGAACTATCAGATCCGGATGTTCGTGACCAAGCTCAGCAAGTGCATGACCATAGCTTTCACGGGTAGGTATTCTTTTTACCTCGCTCATTGTGACACCTCCAGTGCTGCAAGTGCCTCAAGCAGCTCCTGCTTTGCAATTTTGTACTCTTCGTCATTAGGGGCTTTGCCGTGCCAACCCACTTGGTTTTCCATATAGCTTACCCCTTTGCCCTTTGTAGTCCTCATTAGGACTGCACTGGGTTTGCCCTTGGTGTTGCGGGCAGTATTGAATGCCTGCTCAAGCTCATCAAAGGAATGTCCGTCAACCTCAATCACCGAGAAACCGAAAGCTTTCAGTTTTTCTTTAATTGGATATGGGCTCATGATGTCTGTTACAACGCCATCTATTTGGAGGTTGTTGTTGTCTACGATTATGCAAAGGTTATCTAGTGAATGATGTGCTGCAAACATAAGAGCTTCCCAGACCTGTCCCTCCTGGAGCTCGCCGTCGCCGAGCAGCGCATATACACGCTCAGGACCTCCACGTTTCTTTAGGCCGATTGCCATTCCGCAGGATGCGCTTACACCCTGTCCAAGGCTGCCAGTGGACATATCAACTCCGGGTACCGTTGTCATGCTTGGGTGTCCTTCCAGGTAGCTGTCAATGTGTCGGAATGTTGGAAGATCCTCAACCGGGAAGTATCCTCTATTTGCAAGGACGGAATAGAGCCCGGGTGAGCAATGTCCCTTACTGAGGACAAATCTGTCACGGTTCTCCATCTTTGGGTTCTCGGGGTCGATGTTCATCTCTTTGAAGTATAGGTACGTAAGTACCTCTGCCGAGGAAAGGCTTCCGCCAGGATGGCCTGCCTGAGCACCGTACGTGCTTTCTATGATACCGAGCCGTACCCTGCACGCCATTTCAGCAAGTTTTCTTTTAGTAGCGATATCTATGGTAAATACCTCCCTTACAAAGTTTAGCAATATTAAGTCAAAATCTGCTGTTTGATGTATTATACAACAAAACAGAAGAACAGACAAGCAAAAAATAGAAATTGTTGCAATCTGATGGTATAACATTGACAAACCACGCTAGATTCGTTAAAATCAATAAGAACCATGTTGGTTTAGTTGGTTTTACTTTTGAAACTACTAAAGAACTACGGAAGGATGAATCATTTGTTAGCTATTGAGCGTAGAAACGATATTTTGGCGCGCCTCTATGCGGATGGAAAGGTAATCGTCAGTGAGCTGAGTAAGATTTACAAGGTTACTGAAGAGACGATCCGCAGGGATTTAGAGAAGCTTGAAAAGGAGGGGCTCGCAAAAAAGACCTACGGCGGTGCTGTGCGAAGTGATAGCTTTAACACCGATTTACCATATAATATCCGAAAGCAGTCAAATGTACCCGGCAAACAGAAAATTGCAACAATTATTGCTGATTTGATAAATGACGGGGACTATATTGCTGTGGATGCGAGTACAACCGCTCTCTATGTTATAAAAAAGATAATGACACGAAAAAACATTACACTTATTACAAATTCTATTGAGATACTTCTTGAGGTAGCAAACAAAACCGATTGGAATATTATGTCAACAGGAGGGACCCTTAAGGAGGGAGGGCTTTCTCTTGTCGGGTATCAGGCTGAGAAGATGATATCCTCTTTCCATGTTGATATAACCATATGTTCGTGCAAAGGTCTTGATCTTGAAAGGGGCATCACAGACTCAAATGAGAAGGATGCTCAGATAAAGAAAGCTCTGATGGGTTCAGCGAGCAAGAGTATTATTGCTGTTGATAGCAGTAAATTTGATAAGGCGTCGTTTGTTAAGTTTGCAGATATTAACGATGCCGATATGATTGTGACAGAAAACCAGCCTGACGAGCAATGGATCCGGAAATTCCAGGCTGAGGGTGTAGAGTTACTATATTAGATGGTAATGTTCCCTGGTCTTTGAGCATGGCTTGAGGATGGCACGGAGTACTATGTGAAATTGACGAAGTGATTGAACCTAACAAGTACATCAGATGTCGCCAATATCGGGAATAAAGGGATGGTCGACCGTAATCTTTGTTCTATAGGAGGGGTCTAGAAGCTCAATTCTCTTCTTTATTTCTGTTATGATTTCTTCTTGGTTTTCCTGCATATCGAAGGGGACTATTATATCGAATATTAGATTCGAGTGGGTAACACCCCATGCAACTCGAAAGTCGTGCATGCTTATTTGGGTGGATATATCTGCTATTATGTTTTCGACATCCTGCTTCAGTAAGTTTGTCCTTTCGTCGTTTAGCACTACGGGGTCGAGATGGATTACCAGGTGGACATTCTCCTTTTCAAGAAAATCCTGCTCTATATTGTCGATAATATCGTGACTTATCATAATATCCTGATCAGCGGGAACTTCACAGTGTACCGATGCAAAGCATTTTCCCTCTCCGTAGTTGTGGATTGTGAGGTCATGTATCCCAATCACACCGTCGTAACTAAGTATTTTCCGATAAAACTTCTCGGTAAGCTCTTTTGAAGGGACAACACCGAGCAGGGGGCTAATAGTTTCAATTGCTACTTGAAGGCCGCTAATAAGTATAAATATCGAGACACCCGTGCCGATATAGCCATCGAGATTATATCCGAAAAAATGTTCGATTACTGTCGAAGCCAGGACTGCTGATGTAGCGATAATGTCATTTCGGCTATCCACTGAAGTGGCGATAAGTGAAGATGAGTTGATGGTTTTCCCGATTTTGCGGAAGAAAATGCTGAGCCAGAGCTTAATCAGGATGGAAACCAAGAGTATTGCAATTGTAAGTAGGTTGAGGACCGACTCTTCGGGATTTAGTATTTTTTTCACAGAGCTCAAAATAAGCTGAAGACCTAAAAACATGATTATAAACGACACGATAAGGCCTGATATATATTCCATTCGAGCATGGCCGTAGGGGTGTTGGGCATCTGCAGGCTTTCCAGATATTTTGAAGCCCATAAGGGTCACAACCGAGGAGCCCGAATCGGTTAGGTTATTGATGGCATCAGCAGTAATTGAAATACTGTTACTGAGCAGTCCAGCAACAAGCTTGATCAAAAAAAGAAAAACATTCGCAAGGATCCCAACAACGCTTGCGAATTTCCCATAGGCCTCCCGAACTGTTGGTTTTTCAGTATTCTTATAATCCTTAACAAACAATCGAACAAGCGAACTCAATACTTATCACTCCGATCTATAACTGGTCGCAATAGAGATTAGTTAATTATACTACAATTATATCACATTACAGCAACTCCGATGATATAACTGAGCATTATCGTTGAAAAATCGCGCAAGATAGTAAAGAAACTTGAACCTTAAATC
>JAAYOS010000063.1 GCA_012520195.1 Clostridiales bacterium
ATGAGTGTGACGACATGAGTGTAGCACACACGATATCACCGACTTCCGTCCTTAACCGAATTTCCAAGATTTTGCGCAAAATCTCGAGTAATGTGTGAAAAACCTAAGAGAAAAATGTGGCACACCGCATATTTTATAACATATCCCGCATAAAAGTGCCGATTTTCGCCTCTTCGTTCTCACAATACTTCGATTTTTGCGCATTTTTTGCGTTATTTGTGTCACCACCTCGCACGGTATGTAGCGGAACGCATATTCACAGCATGATCGCTAACGTATCACTTACAGCTCGAGTCTCACTTTGAAGTTTCACTTAATGCTTGAGCATTGCTTTGAAGTTCCACTTGTTTTTCAGCTCAAGATTTGGTAATATTAAAATAACCTAATACTGTGGAGTGTAGGTCCCGGGTCTCCGGGATAATAAGGAAGAGGGGTGCAATTCCCCCACGAACTCGTCGCTGTGAAGGAGAAGTCTGTTCTGTATACCACTGGGAAACTGGGAAGGTTGAACAGGCGCTTAACTCCAAAGTCAGAAGACTTGCCTGCATAATCCGTACAAAGAGCCACGAGAGCCTGGTGTTCGTACACAATTAGTACTGCTATATCAAATAGTAGTGCTCAATTCGCACTCTCTTTGTACCGGGTCTTTCAGTATTGGTAGATTATGACCGACAGGTAAGAAAGGGAGTGTATTGTTATGGGCGGAAATAGTAAAAGAAATAGTAACAGTAACAGAAATAGTAATAGTAACAGCGTCAGTAGTAGTGATAGCAACGGCAACCGCAATAGTAAAAGTAATAGTAAAGTCAAGATCATAATTGCGTGTGTAGTGTTGGCTGCTGTGGTAGTTGGAATGTACTTTGTGTACAAGGAGTTTATGCCAAAGCCTCAGGACGGTTCTAAGAACATTACGATAGAAGTTATCATTGAAGATGATGTAGTAAGAACCGTTGAGATATCCACAGATGCCGAGTATCTGAGGGAGGCACTGGATGAAGTATCTTTGATTGAGGGTAGTGAGTCGGAATATGGATTTTTCATAACAACTGTTAACGGAAGGACTGTAGATGACTCAAAGCAGGAATGGTGGATGATAACCAAAAATGGTGAAACGCACATGATCGGTGTTTCGGAGACCCCAATTGCTGATGGAGAGAAGTACGAGCTTACCCTGGTTGTTGGTTATTAGCACATGAAACTGCTAGGTAAGAACTCCGGGGGCAAAACAGGCGAGATTATTATCCTTTCATATATGAGTGTGATACTCGTTGGTGTTCAATATGTTTTGTCTTTTCTGCCCAACATTGAACTAGTCTCGCTGCTTGTGATCATATTCACCCTTGTGTATAGGCGTAAGGTTTTGTACACCATATATGTCTTTACGTTTTTGCAGGGGCTAATATACGGATTTAGCATATGGTGGGTAACATATCTCTATGTTTGGACAATCCTTGCGGGAATAACCTATCTATTTCGGAATATTGAAACATCATTGGGCTGGGCTCTCATTTCAGGATTCTACGGACTGGCCTTTGGTGCGCTATGTGAAATTCCGTGGCTAGTCACCGTGGGATTTAGAGTTGCGTTCACCGCCTGGGTAGCAGGCATTCCTTTTGACCTGGTTCACGGTATAAGCAATTTTCTTATTGCTTTAGTTCTGTTCAACCCCCTATACAAGCTGCTAATAAAGCTTGAAAATATGCGTACATCAAATGAGCTCTCCTAAAAAGCATAGGAGAGCTCGTGCTAGATTATACTGTAGTTTCGAATGGGCTGATAAGGTCTGATAATGCCTTTTAGTCTAGAATATCGGCGTGCTCGGGATGCTTCTCAAACCAACCTATAACGTATGGACAAGTAGCTTTGGCTTTCAATCCTTTGGCCTTGATGTCAGAGATTGCCTCACGTACTAAAGCGTCTGCAACACCCTGCCCCCGGAGTGAGGGATCTACAAAAGTCCCGTCTAGTTCTACCACAGTGTCAGAGATTTGTGGGAAGGTTATTTCGGCAATCATCTTGCCCTCACC
Organism: Clostridiales bacterium; assembly: GCA_012520195.1. Classification (GTDB taxonomy): domain Bacteria; phylum Bacillota; class Clostridia; order Oscillospirales; family JAAYOS01; genus JAAYOS01. The sequence continues at coordinate 2,028 of JAAYOS010000063.1, forward strand.
GTCCTGAAGATATATGCGGTCACTTTCATGGATGAATTTCATTATTCAACGTCCTTTCTCAAAAGCGTATCCGACTAATAATATAGAGAAGTTGC
>JAAYOS010000064.1 GCA_012520195.1 Clostridiales bacterium
AAGATCGCATTCACGCGTGTGTAATTGGCTGCCATTCTAGCGAGCAGTAAGCGAGCTGTAAAATATTTCATTTTGCTACTTGACATTTATTGCTCGCTGCTATTATAATATCTTGGAAATGACAACAGTGAAAGGAGGCCGGAAAGATGAATAACTGCATGAAATATATGGAAGTTGATGTGGTATCATTAGTTGACAATGTGAATGACAACCGGCCTTGCAAATGTAAGTAGTTGATCTATTTTTGCAAGGGCGAGAACTGTGGCCCTTGTTCATCAGGAAGATTCAGCCGCAGGAAGTATACCTGCGGTTTTTTTCAGTCTATATTGAAAAAAGTCCGGATGTGGAAGACAGGGGCAAAAACTTAGGAGGAAAATGCTTGAACAGAGAGAGAATCAGAGCATTGTTCGGATATCTAAAGGGCTATAGGCATCTACTGCTGATCAGTCTCTTCATAATGTTATCCGAGCTTATATTTGCTTTTATATCACCACTATTCTTTTCGGTTACTATTGACTCGGTGCTCGACACCAAACCGCTGGACACTGCTCCCGACTTTATTGCTTGGTTAGTCGCTGCAGTTGGCGGTGTTGAGAACATTCGGAGAAATCTATGGATAGTAGCTGTAGCGATCGTCACCCTTCAGATTATTCGAGGTGCCTTAACCTTTAGTCGCAGTTATTCAACAAACAAGGCCTCGGAGGGCACTATCAAGAAGCTTCGTGACAGGCTGTATTCGCATGTCCAGAATCTACCGTTTAAGTACCATGTGTCAGCTCAAACCGGTGACTTGCTTCAGAGAGCCACAAACGATTTAGATACGATTCGCAGGTTTATAGCTGGTTCAATGCTTGAGCTTGTCCGTACGGTAATGCTTTTTGTAGTCGGAATCTTTGTAATGTCCAGAATCCATGTGCCTCTTACATTTCTTTCCCTTCTTTTTTCGCCTGCAATAGTGTTTACTTCACTCTATTTCTTCAGGAAGATCCAGAAGATGTTTACAGAGGTCGAGGAGGCGGACAGTAAGGTATTTACGTTGGTTCAGGAGAACCTGACCGGGGCGAGGGTCGTTCGCGCCTTTGGGCGTCAAAAATTTGAACTCAACAAGTTTAACGAAGGGAACGAGGAACTTCGTAATGAGATAATCAAACTCAATAACTTGTTTTCATACCTTTGGGGTTCGCTTGATTTCATAAGTGGGGCGCAGATTGTCATTGTTGCTGTATTTGGTATTATCTTTACAGTAAACGGAAGCCTGACACTTGGTCAGTACACTGCGTTTATGAGTTATGTGCACATGTTCATATGGCCTCTGAGGGGCTTTGGCCGTGTTCTATCCGATTTCGGAAGGACTCTGATAGCTGTTAGCAGAGTGCAGGAGATACTCAACGAAAAAGAGGAAGATTTCTACGAAGGACTAGAGCCTGATATAAGCGGCGACATTGTATTTGAAAATGTCTGCTTCTCATATGACGATAAAAAGGTCCTCGACAACCTCAATATGATTGTCAAAGGTGGCCAGACCGTAGCAATTCTGGGCGGTACAGGCTCCGGAAAGTCGACACTGATTCAGCTACTGCAGCGTCTGTATGACATTCAGAGCGGCAGCATTAAGATAAGCGGCGTAGACATAAATGATATTAACAAGAAGTATCTGCGCGATAGGATAGGCATAGTGCTCCAGGAACCGTTCCTGTACTCAAGGACTATACTCGAAAACATTGCTATTAAGACAGATAAACCAGACATCGAAAGGGTACAGGAGGCCTCACGTATAGCCTCCGTACACGATGACATCGAGAGATTTGAACTTGGCTACAACACTGTTGTCGGAGAACGCGGAGTGACCCTCTCAGGTGGACAGAAACAGCGTGTTGCGATTGCTCGTGCACTTGTAAGCGAAAGTGATATCCTTATTTTTGATGACTCGCTGTCAGCTGTAGACACAAAGACCGACGCAAGTATAAGGGAGGCCCTGAAAAGCCGTAGACAGGGTACAACTACATTCATTATTTCTCACCGTATTACGACCCTAATGGAAGCAGACAGGATATTCGTCCTTAAGGATGGCCGGGTCGTTGAACAGGGGACGCATGAAGAGCTTATGGATATCGGTGGAATATACAGAAAGACCTATGAAATTCAATCTTCACAGGTCGTTTAATAAACACACTACAAAGGGCGTGAAAAGAACGTGAGCGTTATTCAGGAACAAGATTACAGTGCCCGCAAAGTTGATCTCAAAACATGGCGTAAAATCCTCGGATATGCCGCTAATAACAAGAAATATATTTTCATAGCTGTTTTCTTCGGTATGCTTACCGGAATACTTGACCTCTGCACCAATTATGTCTCTATGTGGGCTATAGACGGATTTATAAGTCCCAAGAATACAGAGCGCCTGCCCATCTTCATTATTGTGGCTGTGCTCATACAGATTGGGTTTGCACTCTTTACCATACTGTTTGTACAGGCTTGCGGTAAGCTAGAAGCACATCTTTCGGCGGATATCCGCAAAGAGGCATTCACCCGCCTACAGACCATGAGCTTTTCATACTTCGACAAGACACCCGTTGGCTATCTTGTAACAAGACTGACAAACGATGTCTCGCGCTCTACCGAAACTGTGTCATGGAGCTTTATTGACCTAGGATGGGGAAGCATGGCAATTGTTGCAAGTCTTGTAGGTATGTTTTTGGTCAATACAAGGCTCGCGCTTATTATCATTGCTGCGATGCCGATCATGGTTCTGGTTTCAGTAGTATTTCAGAAGCAAATACTTAAGTACCAGAGAAAATCCCGTAGACTTAACAGCATGATAACTTCGTCCTTCAATGAAGGCATCATGGGTGCTCGTACAACAAAAACCCTTGTTAGGGAAGAACTAAACAACAGAGACATGTTTGCTCTTACAGACAGAATGCGCCGTGCTTCAATGCGTGCCATAACCGTTTCGGCTCTATATATGCCTGTAGCATCGCTTGTGATCAGCATTGCAATTGGTTTGGTTTTGAACAGAGGCGGCTTCTATGTATTGGGCGGCTATATCACGATTGGACAGCTAAACTTTTTCATAACAATCGGCAACTTTATGTTCGAGCCGATAAGAAACTTTTCAAGAATCTTTGCTGAGCTCCAGACTTCACAGGCTGCTGCAGAACGGGTAGCGGAGGTTCTCGATGCGCGCTCCGATATAATCGATCCGGATGAGATTGTGGCAAAATACGGAGACATGTTTGAGGCCAAGACCGAGAACTGGGAACCAATAAGAGGAGATGTTGAGTTTAGAAACGTATCCTTTAGTTACAAGGACGGGGAAGAGGTTCTGAAAAACTTCAGCCTAAAGGTCAAGGCAGGAGAAAATATTGCCCTAGTCGGTGAAACAGGGAGCGGCAAGTCCACCATCGTTAATCTCATCTGCAGATTCTACGAGCCCCAGGAGGGCACAATACTCATAGATGGTAAAGACATACGAGAGAGAAGTCAGCTCTGGCTTCAATCAAACTTAGGGTACGTTCTGCAATCTCCCCAGCTTTTCTCGGGCACCATACGTGAAAACATCAGGTATGGAAAGCTGGATGCAAGCGACGAAGAGGTGGAGAATGCAGCCAAAATGGTCGGTGCCCATGAGTTCATAATGGATCTTCCCAAAGGATACGATACCGAAGTGGGAGAGGGAGGCGGCAGGATATCCACTGGACAAAAACAGTTGATTTCCTTTGCCCGGGCTATCATCGCCGACCCGAAGATATTTGTCCTCGACGAGGCTACAAGCTCCATCGATACCGAGTCTGAGACGAAGATCCAAAAGGCGAGCGAGAGATTGCTTCGTAACAGAACAAGCTTTATTATCGCCCATAGGTTATCTACAATTAGAGATGCTGACCGTATCCTTGTAATAGACAGTGGTGAGGTAATTGAGCAGGGTAGCCACAATGAGCTGATGGAGCTAAAAGGTTACTACTACGAACTGTATACAAATCAGTTCAAGACAGAAAAGATACAGGAATCTGTTCAGGCTCTGGATTAGTTCATTAGGCCGTGATTTCTGTTAATATGGACACTGTAAGAGATGAATGGGACGGGTGTTTGTTTAGATGATCACAAACAGATATCCGTCCCATTTTTCTTATGTATTTGTCTATGACAGGAGGACAACTTCGATTTATTTACGCTTTAGCGCTTCACTTTCATAAAAAAATATGGTATTATAGTTTATATAACTAGCGTACTAAACTAGGATGGCTACAAGTATCCCTATCAATAATCGGTTAAAAAATTAGTAGAATTCAATAATGAAAAAAATAAAGAATGCAATAAAGTGAGGAATTACCTATGAAATCAAGACTAAAAGATCCTAAGATGGATGAACTCTTTTTAGCTATTATGTCACTGGAGACACTCGAGGAGTGTTATTCCTTTTTTGACGATCTTTGCACGGTTTCGGAACTAAAAGCAATGGAGCAGCGCTATCAAGTAGCAAAGATGCTCAACAAGGGATGCGTATACAGTGAGATTGCTGCTGAGACTGGTGCCAGCTCGGCCACTATAAGTCGTGTTAACCGCTCACTATTGTATGGGTCGGACGGCTATAAAATTGCTCTCTCAAGGCTGGAGGAGTAATGGCTTACGAAGTCTTAGCCGCTGCCTACGACCACCTGACGAGCGACGTAGACTATGAATCTACAGCATCTTCTGTTGTGGATTTGCTTCGCCGTAACGGCGTAAAAGACGGGATCGTTCTCGATCTGGCTTGCGGCACAGGGACACTGTCCTATCTTCTGGCTGAAGAGGGATACGAGGTTATCGGTGTCGATGCCTCTGCTGAGATGCTTTCTGTGGCCGAGCAGAAAAGGGACTCCAGGTCAACATACACGCAGCCTATATTTATTATGCAGGATATGCGTGAGCTCGATCTTTATGGAACAGTCGATGCTTGCATATGTATGCTCGATAGTGTCAACTATATAACTGTACCTGAAAACCTTCTTGAGGTGTTCAGGCGCGTCCACTTGTTTCTGAATCCCGGGGGGATTTTTCTATTTGACATTAACACTCCCGTACACTTCTCAGAAGTAGAAGGAAGAACTTTTTATGATGAGGATGATCAGGAGGGAGTCTTCTGTGTATGGAGAGTAGCCCGGACGGATGAGGACGCTCTATTCCAATATTGCGTTGACCTCTTCTTCCGTGACGATGAGTCTCCAGATATGTGGCGGAGACAAAGTGAAGAGCACTACGAGTATGCATATAGTCCTGAAGCTGTAGAATCGATGCTTCGGAGGGCAGGGTTTATAAACATTGAGCTTCGTAGTAGTATCAGTGGTGATAAGCTTACAGGTACTGAAAGGCGAGCATACATTTTGGCTTTCAAGTCACCTGATCAACCTGAGGAGGTTTAGTATTTGGGTAAAATAGTACGAATGCGCAGTGAAGACGGTTTTTTGCTTGCTAGCGCAATAGATAGCACAGACATCGTGGCTGAAGCCACAAGAATCCACCAAACATCTGCAACTGCAAGTGCGGCACTGGGAAGAGCTTTGTCAATTACTTCTCTAATCGGGAAGACGATCAAAGCGCAGGATGGATCGGTTACTCTTCAGTTCAAGGGTGGTGGCCCCGGAGGTACTTTAATTACAGTATCCGATACCGAAGGCAACGTTCGAGGCTATATTCAGCACCCCAATGCAGATGTGGCACGTAAGCCGAATGGCAAGCTAGATGTCGGCGGCCTTATAGGTACAGATGGCATTCTAACTGTCATTAAAGATCTGGGTATGGGAGAGCCATATATAGGGACAGTTAGCCTCTTGAGCGGTGAGATTGCGGAGGATGTTGCCTTGTATTTTGCCGAGAGCGAACAGATACCAACTGTTTGCGCCGCGGGGGTGCTCGTAAACCCGGACGGCTCAATACAGTGTTCTGGCGCTTATATTCTGCAGCTGATGCCCGGATATGATGAGCAAATAATCGACAAGCTCGAACGGCAGGTTCTGAAGGCAGAATCCGTTACAGATATGCTCAGAAAAGGATTTGGTCCCGAAGAGATGTTGAGGACTATCCTAAAGGAAGAGGACCTTGTTGAGCTTGAAGAGCTTTCAGCAGAGTACCGCTGCTATTGTAGCAAAGAACGTGTTACAGGAGCGCTTGTAAGCATAGGTGAAAAAGACCTCCGTGACATGATCTCTGAGCAGGGCAGTGCTGAAGTGACCTGCCAGTTCTGTGATAAAATATACAACTTTTCTGAGGATGAACTGACTCAAATTCTGCAGTTTGCTTTGAATAAGCAGGATGTGTAGAGAATAACAGTAATATGAGAGTGTGAAATTTGATTGAAAAAGGATTCAAATGGGAGTAATGAGGTTTTTTCCGATAACCCTCTTGCACTCAAAATAAGAGGATTTTTTCTTAGAGTTTCTGAGCGGGTTCGCTCTTTCTTGCGCAATGAAAAACGCCGCCGTTTGAGGGCGGCGTTAGAATTTTTACAATCCCTTGCGAGGGATAATATTATTGGGATAGCTGCACAGACAGCCTTTTTCTTACTGCTCTCACTGTTTCCGTTGATAGCAGTTGCAAGTGCCGTGCTTTCGCAATATTCCGATGTTTTGGGAAATGAGCTTTTCAGCTATTTTCTGCCTGAACCTGTAGTCGAAGTTTTGATACCCCTAATTGATGAGATAGGTAATAGGGAACTCTCAGGTGAACCAATTTTGTCTGTGCTACTGTCACTTTGGTCAGGTTCGACTGGCATATGGGCACTAATGAAAGGAATCTGCAAAGCATATACCGGAGAGTACCCGCAGATGACGATAGTGAAAAGACTTATTGCTCTACTATTTGTGGTCGTTTTTCTGCTTCTATTGGCAATTGGGCTCTCCTTCTGGGTTATCGGCAGTGGCCTGATAAGTAAGACAGGTGGCATTATATCAACACTAATATATCCGTTGAAGTACCTCGGTGCATTCTTCGGGATACTGATATTTAACCTCGGTCTCTATTCGTATACACCAGGGTACGATCTCAGTAAAAGTAACTTGTTACCGGGAGCATTTGCGGCGTCAGCAGGCTGGATGGTCGCAAACGTGGGATTTGAGATATACATCAAACATTTCAAAAACTACTCCGCGATATATGGCAGCATCGGAGCTTTTCTGGGTCTTTTACTCTGGCTGTTTGTAATCAGTGCAGTAATACTCGTTGGTGCTGAAATCAATGCAGCCGTATTCCTCTTCAGAGCCAAGAGTGATGTCGGGCCAAAAGGCTGAATCGTGTTATTTCATATTGCTCACAAAGTATGGAGCATACTTAGCTGCGACGAGTATTGCTTCAATCATACTTACAGGGCTTGCGGTGCCCTTTCCAGCAATGTCGAATGCGGTACCGTGGTCTACAGACGTTCGAAGGAAGGGAAGTCCGTTTGTAACCGATACAGTTCGCTCAAAATCTAGTGTTTTTGTTGCAATATGCCCCTGGTCATGGTAGAGAGACAGAACAGAATCGAATCTTCCATTCAGTGCTAGGTGGAAGACGGAATCAGCTGCAATGGGGCCACAAACATTATAGCCCATTTCACGAAGAGTCTCTATCGCAGGTGCGATCTCCTCGACCTCCTCAGTTCCAAACAGTCCATGTTCCCCGCTATGTGGGTTGAGACCCGCAATTGCCATTTTGGGATTTTCCACACCTAGCTTCTCAAGTGCAGCAAAGCTCCGCATAACAGTGTCGATTATGCGCTCAGTGGTGACCAAATCACACGATTTTCGGAGCGAGACATGGCGTGACAAAAAGAACACCCGCATACCGCGCACCTCAAACATTGTTAGCGGATCATCAGTCAGCGTAAGGCCTGCCATAATTTCTGTATGCCCGATAAAAGGGATGTTTGCGGCCTTAAGAGATTCTTTATTTATTGGGGTAGTAGCAATTGCGTCAATCTCCCCGCTCATGGCGATGGAAACACTTTTTTCGATATATTCATATGATGCACGTCCGCAGAATGCAGATACCTCACCTACTCTAAAATCTGCAGGATCGGCATTATTTAGGTCGATAACATTGATGATCCCATTTCGGAATACACCCATTGTCGGCGATTGAATGGTATGAAAGTCGGCTTTCAGACCGGACAGGCGCGCAGAATCTGACAGGCATCTGGTGTCACCAACGATAAAGCAGTCAGCAACCTCAGAGGTTTGTTGCTCAAGGAGTGCCTTGACTGCAATTTCAGGGCCAATGCCTGCAGGGTCCCCCATTGGGATAGCTATCAGCGGTTTTCTTTGAAACATTTGGATTTCCTCCGGCAGATATTTTGCCTCAAAAAATTATATATTGGATTGTATCACTTTCTTTTCCTGTTTACAACTAAAATTGACATCTACCGCTGCTTCAAACAGAGTCTGCCAAACACTTACAGTATGATTCGAAAACCACCTGTCAATAATTGATTCATATCCGGCAATCCAAAATGATGGACCGGAGGAGGAATCATGTTGTATGGAAAGGTTGAGATTTGCGGCGTTAATACGTCCAAGCTAAAGGTTCTTCCGGGCAAGAGAATCCAGGAACTACTGGAAAGAACAAAGGAGGGTGATGTCAAAGCCAGAGAGGAACTCATTTATGGAAATCTTAGACTCGTACTGAGTGTTATACAGCGATTTGTTAACCGCGGCGAACCACTTGACGACCTGTTTCAGGTCGGCTGCGTCGGCCTAATCAAGGCAATCGATAATTTCGATACCTCACACGGTGTAAAATTCTCGACTTATGCTGTTCCGATGATTGTGGGGGAAATCCGTAGATATTTGAGAGATAACAGCGCAATCAGAGTCAGCAGGTCACTTAGGGACACTGCTTATCGCGTTCTTCAGATAAAGGAAAGGATGACCGCAGAAAAGCATCGTGAACCAACAACCGATGAGATAGCTCAGGCCCTCGGGATTCGTCGTGAGGATGTTGTTTTCGCTCTTACTGCGATAACCGATCCGATTTCACTTTACGAGCCTGTCTACTCTGATAGTGGCGATGCAGTCTGTGTAATGGACCAGGTAAGGGATGTAAAAAATACCGATGAAAGTTGGCTCGAGCATATTGCACTGTCTGAAGCTGTATCAAAACTAGGGCAGAGAGAACGCGACGTTCTTGCCATGAGGTTCTACGACGGGAAGACACAGATGGAGGTGGCCTCTGAGATAGGGATCTCCCAGGCTCAGGTGAGCCGTCTCGAGAAAAATGCAATAAGTCAGATCCGTAAACACCTGTAAACAATAAAGACGGTCCTTGGGTCCTCCGCGATTCCCCATAGGGGTGCGGAATCCGCAAGGACCGTCGATTACTTCGTTCTGATTTCAGTCAGAGAGTCAGAACTCCGTTCTCGTCCTCAATAACGACCAGTATCTGCTCTTCGACACCTGTCTCTGCATTGATATATATTAGGGCGCGTTGTCCGTATTGGTCAACACAGTTAAGCTCATAGCAAAGTCTCTCGAACTTACCCATACTCGGGATAACAGCAAGACGAACGCTCTCCACAGTGAGATTGTCTGACAGTTTGCTTCGGACAGATTCCTCTGTCTCTTTTATCTCAGGAAGTGTACGCTCGCCATGACTCATCAAATAACCTAAGAACTCAGCACCGACAATGCGGCCGTCATCCCGTGCGACAGATATCTTAACAAGGTCGGGGTAATATGTTATCCCATCAGCTGTATACGCGAAGTTAACAGTTAGGATATTGTCTTTGGAGATGTAATAGCTTGTCTCCATATCTTCTAACCCTATTCCGGACAGAAAATCGACGGCCTTAGTGATGCAGTCCTCAACTGACAGATTTGATTGACTTACTACACCCGAATGCATCATATCAAGGACAAATCCCCCTGACTTAGTGATGTCAATGTACATTGTCCCACTATCAGTATCAGCCGAAAATGAGTAGACCGGAATATTTCCGTCGGATTCACCGTCATCCTTAACGCTAGAGAGGTCGAGTTTGAAAGTCTCAGCGGCTTTCTTTCTTGCATCCTCTCTGCTTACCTCTTTAGCATTTACTATCATCATCGGCGTCATTTTGTCTATATGATCGGAAAAGGGTCCGTCATAAATGAGCCCTGCATATTCTGGAAACTGGGTTTCAATATCTTGAATGGTCTCTGCCATAATGTCTATCTGTTCTTCTGGGTTGGAAGCGTACACTGCAGATCCAATAGAGATGCCTTCATTGTAGATTCGAGCGTACAGTTCGTTCAAGTTTACAGAGAGCTGATATGCGGCATCTGAGAGCTCTACAATACTCTTCTTATCCTCTTCTGTCATTTCTACTCCAGACGCTTCTTGTCTTGCAAGATGATATGCGTAGTCACCAACTTGACTTAGGAACTTGGCAGTCCGCTCAAGCTCGGTATGTGAAAAGGGGAGGCTGCCTAATGCATACGTCGCCATAGCTGACTGTCGTGCAACCTCAGAGGAGAGCGAAGCGAGCATGGGGGCAGTCGAGGCGTAGCGTCCCTTTTGCAGTGTTGTGCTAATCTGCTCAATACTTGTCGTAAGCTCTGCGAAGTTGTGTTGATAACCTGCCTCCAGCAGCCAACGATAGTGGTTTGCTTTTGAGTATCCTTTGTAGACAAAACCGCCCAATACCAATATCAGTGTGAGAGTGTAACTGATAAGTCGGATTCTGTTTCTTCTCTTCATATTTGCCCTCGTTTCTTGGTTGCGCATAAATTCGATTATTTTCCAATTATTCCGCGCACCATGGAGTTGAATAATAAGCATATATAGCTTTTGTCTACAACAGCAAAATATTCAGAGAAGTCACTCAAACCCACCTCTGCACACATCGACTTGAGTGAAATATTAAATTGCCATATTTCATGCATTGTGGTATGATACCTCTTAGAATTATAGTCGCCGACGGCATCTAATAGGGAGCTGTCCGACATTTCCGAGGTGTGAGAATTGTCGAATTTTAATTTTGCAGATAGGATAAAGACACTAGAACCCTCTACGATACGTGAGATGTTAAAGGCTCCAAGCGGACCCGATTCTATCTCCTTTTCGGCAGGCAACCCGTCACCTCTTACCTTTCCGGCAAGTAAGATGGCGGAATTTGCGGCCGATATTTTTCGGGATGATTATGCGACCGCTCTACAGTACGGAATCACCGAGGGTTATGCACCGCTCAGGCAAGCAGTAGAAGAGCGGTACCGTAAGCATGCAATAGGCTCGGAAAACGATGAGCTGATCATCACATCAGGCGCTCAGCAGGCTATAGATCTCTCAATCAAGGTTCTCGTAAATGAAGGTGACACAATACTGTGTGAGTCCCCAAGCTTTATCGGAGCACTCAACTGTTTCCGCTCCTATAATACGCGCCTTGTGGGAATACCGGTGGACAAAGACGGCATGGATATTGATGCTCTTGAGTATGCGCTTGTCAATGAGCCGAATGTACGCATCATCTATACAATTCCAACCTTTCATAATCCGTGCGGAAGCACAATGTCGCTTGAGAGACGTACCCGTCTGATTGAGCTTGCACAAAAGTACGACGTCTATATTATCGAAGACAGCCCCTACTTTGAGTTGAGATATTCTGGAGAGGACCTCCCCACATTAAAGAGTATGGACACTGGTGGAAGGGTCATCTTTGCAGGCTCTTTCTCGAAGGTTATTGCTCCAGGAATACGTATTGGTTATGTTAGTGCACACCGTGACATCATAGCACGGATGACCATAGCAAAGCAGGTTTCGGATGTCCACACAAATTTGTTTTTCCAGATTCTCGTTGAGAGGTATCTCAGCAATGGTCTACTGGATGATCATATCAGAGAATGCTGTGACCTTTACAAGCAAAAGAGGGACCGAATGCTATCAGCAATGGAAAAGCATATGTCGGACAAGGTGTCCTGGAATAGTCCTGGCGGCGGTTTGTTTATTTGGGCGGAACTTCCGGACGGCTATGACGGTCAAACACTATGTAACCTGTTAAGGGAAAGACAGATAATTTGCGTGCCCGGGAATACATTCAATGTGGACAAAATGCAGACTTCATGCGGATTTAGGTTGAACTTCTCTCTTCCGTCGGATGAGCAGATTGACAGAGGTATCGCAACCATCGGCGAAGTGCTCTCCGAATATGTAGTTATGTAGTATAGAAGCGATCAATTATCTGCGAAAAATAATCGTTTGAAGGAAGGATTTCATGAGTGAGAAGAGGATATTTAGCGGTATTAAACCCACTGGAGACTTGACCCTTGGCTCGTACATCGGTGCCATTAAGAACTGGGTTGAGCTACAGAATGAATATCTCTGTTTATACTGTATTGTAGACATGCATGCTATAACCATTAGAAACGACCCTGAGACTCTCAGGAGAAGATCTCTTGAACAGCTTGCACAGTATGTCGCGTCAGGTCTTGATCCAGAACGTAACATCATATACATCCAGAGCCACGTGCCGCAGCATGCTGAGCTTTCTTGGATTTTGGGTTGCTACAGTATGCTTGGGGAGCTTAACCGAATGACGCAGTATAAAGATAAGGTCAGCAAAGGGGAGGAGAACCTGAACGCAGGGATTTACACCTACCCTGTATTAATGGCTGCCGATATACTGCTCTACCAGTCTGATCTCGTACCTGTTGGCGAGGACCAAAAACAGCATGTGGAGCTGTGCCGTGACATAGCAATAAGATTCAATCATGTATATGGCGAAACGTTTAAAGTGCCCGAACCCTTTGTCCCAAAAGTTGGTGCGCGTATAAAGAGTCTTACCGATCCTGAAAGCAAAATGTCTAAGTCAGATGACGATCCTCAGGGAAGCATATTTATTATGGACAGTCCTGACCAAATTCTAAAGAAAGTAAAACGTGCCGTGACCGACATGGAAAATAGGGTCACATTCGACACCGAAAAGCAGCCGGGTATCTCTAACCTAATGACAATATACTCATCTGCTACTGGTAAAGACTTCGACGTAATCACCGAGGAGTTTGAAGGAAAGGGATACGGAGCGTTTAAGAATGCTGTTGCTGAGGCGGTAATTGAACTGCTCAGACCTATTCGCGAAAAGAGCGAGGAGATACTCGCAGATCGCGCATATCTTACTGAAATATATACTTCCGGAGCTAAACGAGCAGCTGAGCTCGCCGAACCGACGCTAAAACTTGTCGTTGAAAAGCTCGGATTTGTCCCAAGGGGATAGGAAAGGAAACCGATAATGCAGACAGACTCTATCATAATTATACTTCTGACACTCGGTGTCTCTTTTCTAGTGTCTTTTGCTACAACTCCACTTGTTAAGAAACTCGCCACAAAAATCGGTGCAATGGACGTCCCAAAGGATGACCGCAGGATGCACAACATACCAATTGCACGAATTGGCGGTCTTGCGATATTCATCGGTGTTATTGTAGGCGTGCTCCTGTTTGCTGATGTCTCGACCGAGTTACGAGGGATTCTCTTTGGCTCTGTAGTTATCGTTGTTATGGCGCTTGTTGATGATCTTATTGATCTTAAATATTGGATAAAGCTTATTGTACAGATCGTTGCGGCTTTGATAGCCGTTAGCAGCGGTGTGGTTATCGAGGTAGTATCAAACCCAAACATTTTTAGTTCAAATCCATGGCTGATTCTTGGTGTTTTCTCGATACCGATCACTGTTATCTGGATTGTCGCGATCACAAACTCTGTTAACTTCATAGACGGACTAGATGGTCTTGCGGTGGGGGTCTCCTCAATTTCGGCAATATCTATGCTCGTAATTGCCGTTCTGGTATCCGAACCGAATGTCGCTATCATAATGGCAGCTCTTGCTGGCGGGTGCATCGGCTTTCTGCCATACAATCTAAATCCAGCGAAAATATTCATGGGGGATACAGGGGCGCTCTTTATTGGTTACATCTTGGCCACGGTCTCAATACAGGGACTTTTCAAGTTCTATGCGATAATGTCCTTTGCGGTCCCATTCCTTATACTGGGCCTGCCCATATTTGACTTTCTCTTTGCTTTTTTCCGCAGGCTACTCACTGGCAAGAATCCAATGAAGGCCGATAGAGGACATGTGCATCATCGCCTAATTGACATGGGCTTCAACCAGAAGCAGGTTGTTGCGATCATGTATATCATCAGTGGCATCCTAGGCCTGTCAGCAGTTGTTCTGGCGGCAAGCGGGGAGCTTCGTGCAGTAGTGATGTTTGTTGGAATCGCCATAATAGCAGCGCTAAGTGCGAGGTTATATTTATCCGGGAGACCGAATAACAATCGGCATAATGCAACTCCAGAGATTACGAAAGATACAATAGAAAACAAAGATGTGAAAGAATCAAAAGCCGATAAGGGGCTTGAAAGTTGATTACGGTTGAGAGGGGATAAGTTATGGAGAAAATCAAGATCATGGTTGTCTTTGGGACGAGACCTGAAGCTATAAAGATGGCACCCCTCGTTCTGGAGTTAAAGAGACGTGATAACATAGATTGTATCGTATGCACTACAGGCCAGCACAGAGAGATGCTTGATCCAATCGTCAAGATATTCAATCTCAGTATTGACTATGACCTGGACATAATGGAGCCGAGGCAGACGCTCTCCACAATTACATCAAAGACTCTGATCGGAATGGAGCCTGTACTGAAAGTGGCAAAGCCGGATATGGTCCTGGTACACGGAGACACATCAACGGCATTTACCTCTGCGCTTGCGGCGTACTATCAGAAAGTTCCCGTGGGCCACGTAGAAGCGGGTCTTAGAACCGGGAATAGGTATTCACCCTACCCTGAAGAGATGAACCGGAGGCTCATAAGTGAGATTGCTCAATTACACTTCAGCCCTACTGTCTCGAATGCAGAAAACCTTTACAATGAGTCGATTTCCGGAGAAATCTTCATAACCGGAAACACAGTCATTGATGCTCTGCACACAACAGTTTCAAAAGACTTCTCCTTTTACACCGATGCTCTCAAGAATATTGATTTTGACAACAATCGGGTCCTCCTTGTAACAGCGCACAGGCGTGAAAACTATGGTAAGCCTCTCGAGAACATAATGAATGCGCTGAAGGACCTGGTATGTAATTATCCAGATGTAAGAATAATCTACCCGATGCATATGAGTCCAGAGGTTAGGCGTACTGCTACCGACATACTCGGAGATATGCCGCGTGTAGAGCTTATTGACCCGATAAACGTTGATGAGATGCACAATCTGATGGACAGATGTCATTTCATCCTTACAGACTCTGGGGGCCTGCAGGAAGAGGCTCCTGCATTGGGCAAGCCTGTCCTAGTTCTCCGTAATGAGACTGAAAGACCGGAAGCGGTTACTGCTGGCACTGTAAAGGTCTGTGGAGTAGAGAGAGAAGCAATCTACTCAGCAGCAGCAGAGCTTTTGGATTCGCATGATTCATACTTGAGTATGGCAAATGCCGTGAACCCATACGGTGACGGAAACGCCTGTAAGAGAATAGCCGATGCCATACTGTGGCATTTTGGCATGGGTAAGCGGCCCGAGAACTTCTAAGTTGAAACGGGGATTCTGATGAACAAGGGAAAGATGACGGTATTTGCAGTCCTGGCGGCTGTGCTTCTGACTGCCGCCATTTTTATCGTGTTCCTAAACACCACCGTTGCCGGCAATCTAAGCCCAGAAATATCATTACCGCCGGCGCCTTCGGAGGATCCGACCGGCGGTAACGATAGTGTTAAGATTCCCGATGTCCCATCCTTTCCCGTCGAGTACCTCGATATAACACCAGAAAATGTCCAGTCTGTTATCAAGAATCTTCGCCGGCCAGAAAATTACACAATTGAGATAGAAGTTGAATATCACTGGTCGAGCGGTAGTTCTAAAGTTACCAGGCGGACATGGGGCGCAGGTGGCGTTGTCCGCTGGCAGCAATTTGATCTATCTGGAAATCCCACTATAAACTATATTTGCACTGATGAAGCGATATATGTCTGGGAAGAAGGTGAAAAGAGTTATATCACCTATGACAATGGAGAATTCTCAATCGATGATTACGGTCAGATTCCCACTTATGAGGATATATTAGGTGCAGATAAGGCAGATATAGTCTCTGCATCATATGAAGACCAAAACTCTGTGCCCTGTGTAAAAACTGTCATAGTTGACAGGGAAAGTGGATACACAAAGGTTTACTGGGTAGCCCTAGAGAGCGGGTTTCTATGGAATGCAGAGTTACTGGAAGGGGATCGCACAATTTACCGTATGTCCGTTATTCCAACTAGCTTTTCTACAGACAGACCGAATACTTCGATATTCAGTCTTCCGGATGGGTCTAACCCTTTAATGAGTGAGGAAAGTCAACAAGGAACAGCGTAGGACTGACTATATCCCCAACAAGAGAACAAGACCTAACACAATTATTAAGTCCATATCATCTTCCTCAAGGATCAATAGTATAACTATAAGCAGTAGTATAATGTCACCAATATCAATATTATTAAGTCCGCCAAAAAGGCCGTCCAGAATTCCCCCTGACTTGCCTTTTCGGCCACCGAACAGATTGCCAAGCAGTCCTTTGTTAGAGGACGCCGCAACTGTTTTTTCTTTTTCAGGAGTGCTTTCTGCGGGTTTTGTAAAGGGATTTTGCGGTTGAAGGGATATCTCCAATTCGGATAGCGGGGGAGCTGCCGGTACAAAGTCTTCATCGCTCCGCTGCCCGGACATATAGCGGTTATACAAGTGTGTCACCCCCTGAGAGACTGTTCAGAGCTGTTTTTACCGACTTTGCCAAGCGGAGAGCCTGTGAGGCCTTGTCGATACGTTGCCTTCTCTCGCTACGTAGATGAGGTTTTAGGGCATTTAGTAGGGCGATTTTATCATCGTTTCGGGAATAGTCCTGTAATACCCTCATTGCGGTATTCATGACTCTCGGATCGATATTCGAAATCGCAGATAAGTCGGGCACACTAGATACGGGCATTTGCTGCACTGGCGCAGGCATAGATGGTGGGGCCTGCATTTGTAGTGAGGTCTCTTCCTGCTCTGCAGGCTGAGCTGATTGACCGCCTGACAGCTCCCTAATAGCTGATACTATTTTCTCTACGCCATCCGGAGATGACAGTAAATCTCTAATCTTATTATCAAATTCGGCCATCACGTACTCCCTTTCTCAGCGGCCTGTTTACGCGCTTAATCTGGTATGGCCGCTGTCACACCGATAAGTGCGCTTCAACAGAAATATACGTGTAGATTTCATGAATCAGTCTGTATCAGTTATCACAATATTTCCGTAATTGCTTTTACAAGCTGAGTTCCTTCTGGAGTGGAGAGCAGGCCTGAAATCAGCCTCATCGCCACATCCTTATCTCCTTCCGCAGCTGCTGCAGCTGCTCTTTTCAGTGCGTCCCCACCTTTGCCCGACAGTAGCCGCATAAGATTGCGGCTTTCCGGCTTGTCTGCCAGTTGCTGAATTTTATCAAAATTCTTCAGTACAGCCGCACCTTGTGGTGACTGTAAGAGAGCCCTTGCTAAGGCTTCATATTCATTGGACATATTCTTCCTCCACAGTAATGATATGAATTTCCGACGAAGAACATAACGTCAGATATCATTCAATATTATGCTGATATCTGAAAAAACGTTCATGGGGCGACAAAAAATGAAAAAAGTAGCAAAAACATTTCCCGTTGGCCGGAAAATTACGTTTGCTACTCTTTACTATTTGAGAAAATTTGCAGCGCTCGATTGAGTGTGCCGGAAGATGTCCGCGGTTATCCGTCTTTCTTCACTATATGTTTTTGTGTATAGTAGTCACAATAATCACTTAATGTACATATTTCACATTTCGGTCTGCGTGCGATGCACACTGCTCTGCCGTGAAAGACCAGCCTGTGACAGAAGTCGTTTGACTCATCAGGCGGGAGAATATCTCTTAGTTGAAACTCAACCTTTGTAGGGTTCTTTGTTGAAGAGAGACCCAAAAGATTAGTAATGCGTATGCAGTGAGTATCGCATACGATAGCCGGTTTACCATAGACATCGCCTAATATTAGGTTTGCAGTCTTCCGGCCGACGCCTGGCAGTTCCAGAAGCTCTTCCATCGTATCGGGCACCCGTCCCCCGTGCTTTTCGAGTAGTATTTGAGCGGTTGCCTTAATATCTCTGGCTTTTGCGCGGAAGAAGCCTGTTGACCTGACGTAGTTTTCAAGTTCACTTATGTCCGCCTCAGCAAGAGATTGGAGAGTTGGATATACCTTATAAAGCACCTTTGTGACTTTGTTCACTCTCTCATCGGTGCACTGTGCTGCAAGCCTTGCGCCAAAAAGAAGTTCATAGTCCTTTTTGTAGTCTAATGAGGAGCTTGCGTCGGGGTATTCCTCCTTGAGGAGATCTATTATTTTGAGGGCCCGTTCCTTTCGATCCATTTTAACCTCCATGAGACTCAGATACATTTATCATATCATAGAATTTCGTTTTTGACATTAAACTCTTTCATATCGGCTCGGTTTAGGTGAAAATTCGTTGAGATATACAGTGCGACGGGAAAAAGCTTTTCTGAAGATGAACAATGTATGCATTGTCTTTTATGCAAAAAGTAGTTATAATAATTAGGTGTTCAAGCAGTGTATTGAATAATTAAATAAGAAAACAGACCTATTTTTGCATAAAGGTCAATCTTGGATAAGGAGTACACCCCATGATTAAGGACATCATAACATTTGTAGAGAAGTCAGATCCGGAAGTAGCAGAGGCCTTATCGAAAGAACTGGAGCGCCAGCAGTACGGCATCGAGCTAATAGCGTCTGAAAACTTGGTCAGTGAAGCCGTCTTACTGTCTATGGCAAACGTATTTACGAATAAATATGCCGAGGGCGTGCCAGGGAAACGCTATTACGGCGGTTGCGAGAATGCTGACATAGTTGAGAACATCGCCCGTGAACGTGCATGCCGACTGTTTGGAGCCGATCACGCAAATGTGCAGCCCCACAGTGGAGCACAGGCTAACATGGCAGTGTACCTGGCGTTTTGCAAACCCGGCGACACTGTTATGGGTATGAACCTTGATCACGGCGGACATCTTACCCACGGCAGTCCTGCAAATATCTCGGGACAATACTTTAACATTATCTCCTATGGCGTTGACGATGATACTCATCTGATAAACTATGAGGAGGTAAGACGTCTTGCCCTCGAACACAAGCCAAAAGTCATCGTGGCAGGTGCAAGCGCTTATCCCAGAGTTATCGACTTCAAAAAGTTCAGTGAAATTGCAGAGGAAGCAGGTTCAATACTCTTTGTCGACATGGCTCATATTGCTGGCTTGGTAGCTGCTGGACTTCATCCAAGCCCAGTTCCTTATGCAGATGTTGTGACAACAACTACACACAAGACACTGCGTGGACCACGTGGTGGAATTATCTTGTGTAAAGAGGAGCATGCCAAAGCTATCGATAAAGCTGTATTTCCGGGCACACAGGGGGGCCCCCTTGTTCACATTATCGCCTCAAAGGCTGTCTGTCTGGGTGAGGCATTGACTGATGAGTTTAAGATCTATCAGCAGCAGGTACTGAAAAACACTAAAGCACTTGCGGAAGGACTACTGAAGAAAGGGTTTGATCTTGTCTCGGGTGGAACCGACAACCATTTGGCACTGGTAGATCTCCGCAACTTCAATATTACGGGAAGAACTTTGGAGAAGCGTCTAGACAAAGTTCATATAACAGTAAACAAGAACGCTATTCCAAACGATCCTGAGAGCCCATTCCGGACTAGTGGGATAAGGGTAGGGTCTCCCGCTGTTACTGCTCGCGGAATGAAGGAAGAGGACATGCATAAAATCGCTGACCTAATATATATGACTACTGCAGAGTATCCGGATAAGGCAGACGAAATAAAGGCCGAAGTTTTGAAGCTGTGCCGTAAGTATCCATTGTATGGCGGCTAATCAATGTCTTTATAGCCATTAAGATTCCACAGTGCAGTGTTTTTTGCAGAAGCTTTGGTTATGTAAACTTTGGATTGCAGTAAGGGGGGAGGATGTGTATAAACCATTAGCGGACAGGATGCGTCCGAAAGGCCTTGATGAAGTAGTCGGACAGGAAGAAATATTGGGAAGCAACGGACTATTGCGCAGACTCATTGAATCGGGAGCCCCTACAAACATGATTCTGTTTGGTCCTCCCGGTACGGGAAAGACAACAATAGCTAACATTATTGCGGAAAAGACCAATCGGACGATGTACAAACTGAACGCAACCACAGCTTCAATATCAGATATCAAGGAGATAATATCTGAGGTCGACACTTTACTTGCACCCGGTGGGATCCTTCTTTATCTGGACGAGATACAGTACTTCAACAAGCGACAGCAGCAGTCACTTCTCGAGTTTATTGAGAACGGCAAGATCGTACTTATAGCTTCTACAACGGAGAACCCGTACTTTTATGTCTACGGGGCAATCCTAAGCCGATGTACAGTTTTCGAGTTCAAATCTGTGCCTCCGGCGGAAATAGAAAAGGTCATCTACCGTGCAGCGGGCGAGTTAGAGAATGAGTTGAGTGCAGAGATTATTTTTGAGGAAGGCGTTGCACGTCAGATTGCCCTACGTTCGGGTGGTGATGTGAGAAAGGCAATAAATGCTTTGGAGGTCATTGCAGCAGCGTCAAATTCGATAGGCGGTACAATAACTATAACAGCTGAGGATGCTGCGATCACTGCTCAGCGCTCTGCAATGAGGTTCGACCGCGACGGCGATAGTCACTATGACTTGCTCTCAGCTTTCCAGAAATCGATACGTGGCTCAGATCCTGATGCTGCAATCCACTACCTGGCACGACTGCTTGAAGGTGGAGACCTCGCTTCTGCCTGTCGCAGGCTTCTGGTTTGTGCTGCCGAAGACGTAGGGCTTGCATATCCTCAAGTGATGTCAATTGTTGTTGCATGTGTAAATGCGGCTCTTCAGGTGGGGCTACCTGAAGCGAGAATACCGCTTGCTCAAGCTGTAATTCTATGTGCCACTTCACCAAAATCAAATTCCGCCGCGCAGGCGATAGACAGTGCAATTGCTGATATTAAGAGTGGCAAAATCGGAAATGTCCCCAACCATCTCCGTGATTCAAGTTACAAGGGTGCTGAGGAGCTGAGAAGGGGCATAGGGTACAAGTATCCACACAGTTATCCAAACAACTATGTACAACAAGAGTACCTGCCCGATGAGCTCAAAAACAGGAAGTACTATTCTTTCGGTTTCAATAAAAATGAACAAGCGAGCAGAGCTTACTGGGATCGTATTAAGAACAGTGACGACAGAGATTAGACTTTTGGAGAACGGAGTTTGCGATGTATAAGATTGTGGAGAAACGAGTACTAAACAAAGAAGTAAAATTGATGAGGGTCGAGGCCCCCCTGATTGCCGCTAAGGCAAAGCCGGGGCAGTTTATAATCCTTCGGGTGGATGATAAGGCGGAAAGAATTCCTCTTACAGTTGCAGATACCGACAGGGAGAGAGGCCTTGTGACGATTATATTCCAAGAGGTGGGTCTAAGTACGATCAAGCTCGGTGAACTCAATGAGGGGGATTCCATTCTGGATTTTGCCGGGCCACTAGGAAAAGCCTCTGAGCTGGACGGTTTCAAAAAGGTCTGTGTAATCGGAGGAGGGCTTGGTTGTGCAATTGCATGGCCGCAGGCAAAGTACCTCTTTGAAAATGGAGCAAATGTAGATGTAATTGCCGGATTTCGGACTCGCGATCTAGTAATTATTGAGGATGAGATGCGTCGGTGCTCCAACCGCCTGTTCATGATGACGGACGACGGAACCTACGGAGAGAAGGGGTTTGTCACCAATAAGCTTAATGAGTTGTTATCAGGAGGGGAGAAGTACGATGCAATAATAGCCATCGGCCCCCTTGTAATGATGAAGGCGGTTGCCGATGCCACAAGGCCCTACGGCATAAAAACAATCGTGAGCATGAACACCATTATGGTAGATGGCACCGGAATGTGCGGCGGCTGTAGAGTGACAGTCGGCGGAGAATCCAAATTTGCATGTGTAGACGGACCTGATTTTGACGGACATCTTGTGGACTTTGACGAGGCTATCAGACGGTCTGTAATGTATAGGGATTCTGAAAAGAAGGATGTCGAGAACCATAACTGCAGATTGGGAGGAGGGATATTGAATGCCTAACATGTCAAATGAAAAGGTCGGGATGCGAGTACAGGACCCGGCTGTTCGCAACCAGAATTTTGAGGAGGTAGCTCTGGGCTATTCTCCCGATGAAGCAAGGGAGGAAGCCGAGAGGTGTCTCCATTGCAAGCATAGTCCTTGTATGAAAGGTTGTCCTGTGGGAGTTAAAATTCCAGATTTCATAAAAGAAATCGAAAACGGGGATTTTGAAAAGGCAAACAGTATCATAAAGGAGACCAATTCGCTTCCTGCTGTCTGCGGGAGGGTGTGCCCCCAGGAATCACAATGTGAGGCACTGTGTGTAAGAGGAATAAAGGGCGAGCCGGTGGCAATAGGGAGACTTGAACGCTTTGCTGCTGATTACGCAATGGGTATCGATAGCTCTGCCGAATCTATAAGCATCCCCAATAACGGTATTAAAGTTGGTATCGTTGGTGCAGGTCCTGCCGGGCTTGCTTGTGCCGGCGATTTAGCCCAGATGGGCTATCACGTGACTATATTCGAAGCACTACACGAGCCAGGTGGTGTATTGGTCTACGGAATTCCTGAGTTTCGCCTGCCAAAGGCCATTGTCCGTAAGGAAATCGACCATCTACTTAAGCTCGGTGTCGAAATCAAGAAAAACTTTATTGTAGGAAAGACAATGACGCTCGATGAGCTTTTTGAGTCTGGGTATTCTGCAATATTCATCGGATCGGGGGCAGGACTGCCCAGATTTATGGGAATCCCGGGAGAAAACTTAAACGGAGTCTATTCCGCAAACGAATTTTTGACCAGAGTTAACCTTATGAACGCCCACGATGAGGAGTATGACACCCCGATAAAGCATTTTGACAGAGTTGCTGTTGTAGGCGGCGGAAATGTTGCTATGGATGCAGCACGCTGTGCAAAGCGTATCGGCTCAAAAGAAGTCTTCATTGTCTATAGACGGGGAGTAGAAGAGATGCCAGCAAGGCTTGAGGAAATTCACCATGCGCAGGAAGAGGACATAGTGTTTAAGGTACTTACAAACCCTATAGAAATTCTCGCGACTGAGGACGGATGGGTACGTGGTATGTTCTGTACAGAGATGGAGCTCGGTCAACCCGATTCAAGTGGTCGCCGTAGACCGATACCTGTTGAGGGTAGTGAGTTTGTACTGGATGTGGATGGTGTAATAATGGCACTCGGGACCTCGCCAAACCCACTTATTGCATCTACAACCGATGGCTTGAAGACAAACCGATATGGGTGTATTGAAGTTGATGAGGACTCTTTGATGACATCCAGGCCAGGTGTATTTGCGGGTGGAGATGCCGTCACGGGTGCTGCTACCGTAATACTTGCAATGGGAGCCGGGAAAAAGGCTGCTGCAGCAATTGACGAATATATCAAGACAAAGAACTGATACATCTTAATAGAACTATCTACGCAATTTGCGTCAAGGGACACTATAACTAAAGCCGCAGTGAAATGAAATGCATTTTACTGCGGCTTTTTGAATATATATGGAGGGAAAATGGATCCAACTGTATTTTTCGGAAGTTCACAACACCTCATATAGATATGGAAAGGAGAATCCCGAAGGATGGGATGGGAGTAGTATGATGGGCGGATACACCGGGCGAAGAGTTAGCTCACGGCGCAAAGCGAGTTCAGTACGAAAAAGGACTCCGGCAAGACGAATACAGGGACGTATACAAGAAAAAAGCTTTGATAGTTCTCGCTTGAACTCAATTAGGATGGCAGTATGTCTAGCTACCATTCCGATCCTACTTGCAATAAAACTTCTTTTCCCATCAAGCGCCCAGTCAGTTTCGGATTATCTGGCCGGCGGATTGGATTATAGAGCGGCATTTACGGCACTTGGACATGCAATTACTGGCGAAGAGAAGATTATTGAGGTTATTAGAGGCATATCTTTAGGTGCATTCAATACTGATTCAAAAGAGTACAAAGAGGACGACCATAAGGACAATAATGATTCGCAAAACGTCGATTCGGATATTAGTGCTGTAGAGGCAATGAGCCCTGTGGATATAATTGATGAATGTGACGTTCCGGGCATACATGAGCAGGACACTGGCCAAGATGCTGTCGAGGGGGGTCAAGGGGGTGAGAGCCCAGGTATTATTGATGTGAGAGATGGAGAGAGCCCCTACCTAGAGGAGCTTTTGTTAAGACTGCCATCTGCAGACTATGAGGATGAGTCTGGTAGGGATGCCGATGATCTGCCTGAAAAAGTTAGCTACGGGTATTACGTTATTGAGTTTGATTATGAGTCTCCACTAAAAGGAGAAGTGACTTCCCCATTCGGATACCGTATTCATCCAATTACAAGGAAGAGGAGCTTTCATTACGGTGTCGATATCGGAGGCGCACGGGGTGACCCAGTAAAGGCGTTCTCATCGGGCACGATTGAGCTGACTGGATATAACTACACATACGGAAACTACATGTTTATAAGGCACAAGGACGGGATCATTACCTTCTATGGCCATTTGAGCAAAATACTCGCTGAAGAGGGGCAGCTTGTACTTAAGGGAGAAACAGTCGCTAAAGTAGGCTCAACAGGGCTCTCAACCGGTCCTCATCTTCATTTTGAAGTTCATAACGGGGATACAATACTGGATCCTCTACACTATATATCGCCGGAGGGATGAGTGGGAGCTTATATCAGATTTGGCAGAACTGAAATTAGTGCCGGTTTCTTCTTTGTGCTCGCTGTCATGATGTATCTAGACACCGAGTGCATTATAATTATGTTCGTAATTTCAGCTGCAGTTCACGAGCTAGCGCATGTAATTGTAGTAAAACTAGCCGGGGGCAGCATTGATAGATTACTATTAAAGGCAACTGGAGCAGAAATCAAGTACGAGTATCCTGGTGTTAGGACAGATGCATCGGAAGTAGCTATCTGCTTGGTAGGGCCCGCTGCTAATATTCTATTAGCGGTTATTTCTGCAACCATTAACACGCATCTACAGTCTACGGAGTTACATACATTTGCCGGAGTCAATCTAACTCTGGGTCTTTTTAACCTACTACCAGTTAAGATGTTAGATGGAGGGGGAGTATTACGGGGACTGTGCAGGATAGTGTTTGGGAGGGAAGTTATTATATTGGATGTACTGCATTACGGGACGATTATCGTACTTCTTGCTATTTGTGTGGTGTTGGCATTGGACTACGGATTCAATCTTTCGCTCTTCCTTGTGGCAACTTGGATGATTACAGGGATTTTTCGTGAAAACCGTACATAGCGGTGGGGATTGTAAAAAAAGCAGTTATGAGGTAGAATAACCGGTGAATATATAAGTAAAGAAGTTTTTTTCGCATGAAAGTGGGACATGTATGGATATAAAAATGGAACGAATTCTAAGCAGAGTCGAGAAACCGTCACGCTATACCGGTGGTGAGTATGGTGCGTACGTTTTTGATAAATCAACTATCGATACGAGAGTTGCATTTTGCTTTCCGGATGTATACGAGATTGGTATGTCTAACCTAGGAATGAAAATTCTGTATGGATTGAACAATCAGGTGCCCGGAGTGTGGTGTGAGCGTGTGTTTGCACCCTGGCCGGATATGGAGGCGGAAATGCGTTCTGCGGAAATTCCTCTATATGGTCTAGAGAGCGGCGATCCGATAAAGGGATTTGATCTAATATGCTTTACATTACAGTATGAATTGAGCTATACGAACATACTCAATATGCTTGATTTAGCCGGCTTACCCGTAAGATCACAGGACAGAGCTGACCTAACACCTATTGTTATGGCAGGTGGAACGTGTGCATTCAATGCTGAACCTCTTGCCCCTTTTATCGATCTGTTCGTGCTTGGAGAGGGCGAGGAAGTAAACCTAGAGGTTTTGGAGTGTTACCGAAACGCAAAGAGGGATGGGCTTTCCAAAAAAGAATTTTTGAAGCTCGCTGCAAAAATCAAGGGAGTCTATGTACCTGATTTCTATGAAGTGGAATACCACGCAGATGGAACAGTAAGTTCTGTGAGAGCTGTCGAAGGAGCACCCGAGCGAGTTGAAAAGAGAATCATACAAGATTTGGACAAGGTCTACTATCCCGAAGACACTGTTGTTCCCTCTACAGAGATAGTCCATGACCGTGTGACACTAGAGCTGTATCGCGGATGTATTAGGGGCTGTAGGTTCTGTCAAGCTGGCTACGTCTATAGACCCGTCCGAACAAAAAGTCCCGATGTGCTCATCGAACAGGGGATAAACTCATGTATGTGCACTGGATATGAGGAAATTTCGCTTTCCTCCCTCAGTACAAGCGATTACCGTGAACTCAGCAAGCTGTGCGACGGTCTTCTCGACTGGTGTGAACCGAACTATGTGAATCTGTCTCTGCCCTCTCTCAGGGCTGATAATTTCTCATTTGAACTGATGGAGAGGGTACAGAAGGTGCGCAAGAGCGGCCTTACCTTTGCGCCTGAAGCGGGCTCCCAACGGCTTAGGGATGCAATCAATAAGAATGTCAGAGAAGAGGATATCGCAAATACGTGCCGAATCGCATTTGAGGGAGGGTATAGAACTCTTAAGCTGTACTTTATGATTGGCCTCCCAACTGAAACAGATGAAGATGTGATTGAAATCGCCCGACTAGCCGACAGAATGCTAAAACTATCTAGAGAGACATCAAAGGGTAAACGTGGTGTGAAAATTACTGTATCTGTAGCCTGCTTTGTCCCAAAGCCGCACACTCCTTTTCAGTGGGATGCCCAGAATACCATTGAGGAGTTTGAAAGAAAGCAACGGCTACTGCGTCAGCACATGCCGAAAGCCATAAATTTCTCATGGCACGATCCGCAAACGAGCTTTTTAGAAGCAGTATTTGCTAGGGGCGACCGCCTACTAGCAGATGTCCTTGAAGAGGCTTGGCGCTTAGGGTGCAAGTTTGACGGCTGGAATGAGCACTTCTCAATTGAGAAATGGAGAAAGGCATTTGAAAACACCCAGGTCGATCCGGAGTTCTATGCTTTTCGTGAACGGGAAGAGGATGAAGTGTTGCCATGGGATCACCTCAGCAGTGGTGTGTTGAAAAGACACCTCCTTTCTGAGCGTGAGGCGGCTTATAGGTCCGAGATCACCCCAGATTGCCGTATGAATTGTACAGGTTGCGGTGCGAATTTAATGTTGGATGGTGGTGTGTGCAATGCGTAATCTCCGTTTTGTCTTTGAGAAGAAAGGCCGGGCTGCTTATCTGTCTCATCTGGATGTTATGAGAACATTTTCGAGAAGCTTTCACCGTGCCGAAATACCCCTTCGTTATACTGAAGGTTTCAACCCCCATCCTTTCATTTCTATAGCACATCCTTTATCAGTTGGAGTTACGGGAAGCCGTGAAATACTAGACTGTGATGTATTGACTGACGATGCTAATCTAATCGAAAGGGTAAATAAATATCTTCCTGAAGGCCTTAAGACTGTGCAGCTCAGTGATGCAACAAGAAAGGTCAATGAGATTGCATTTGCCAAGTACCAACTAACACTGTACTACGATAACAGAGATCGTTTGCTGGCCGCAGAATGGCTTTCCTCTCTATTTGAAAAGTCCTATATCCCGGTCATGAAAAAAAGCAAGAGAGGAATGGTAGAGATCAATCTTGCTGAGAGCATTGACAAACTGAAAATTGATGTTGTTGATGATGCTTTCGGAGACGAATTGAAGCTGTCGGTACTTATTAAGGCTAGTCCTGCCCCTCTTAATCCGAGATATTTGATTGAGTCCATCGTTGAAGACGACCTGAGACCTGACTTTGTAAGATACCACAGGGAAGGGTTCCTTGATATGCAGAAGCAGTCGTTCGTATAGTATCCTTATTGCAGTATCTTTAATACAGAGTCATTAATGCAGAGCCTTTATACAGTATCTTTCATATAGTACCTAAAGAAATGACGATTAATGGCGAAATGAAATAACGATCATTAGCGAGCCATAACGATGACTCCGGTTATATTCTACCGGGTATAAGGTTAAGCCTACAGGGTATACAGAGAATGAGCGGCGCAACCATTTGCGCCGCTCAAAAAGTATGTTTTGCTCTCGATCCTTCTGTATCGCGCTGATTCTAAGGATATCTCAAAGAGGATTATCTCAAAAGGATATCTCAAAGAGGATTATCGCTCGATTAGAACTGTCGTAGTGTTTCCCTCAAAGAACGGTAGTAACTGTGGAATAAACTTTTGGAAGGTAGGGCTGTCCAAGTGTTTTTCTGCTTCAGCCTCTGTGTTCCAACGAACAATGTTGACTACATTCGTATCACTATTTATGTCCTCGTAGACTCTAGCTTCAATCGCACCTTCGTCAGCAACAAGTGCTTCACAGAATTTTTTACTAATGAGAATATATTCCTCTTTGGTACCACTCTTAATCTTGTTTGATATGATTTGTGTTATCAATGGTTATTCCTCCTTACGTCGTCTGGTTATTGACAGAAATCTTTAGTACTCGAGAAGACATCAGCACTGAAAAAACATCAGCACTGGAAAAAGCATTAGCACTGGAAAAAACATCAGCATGTGAGAAAACATTAGCGCTGGAAAGAATCAATTCCGGTTTTTGTCATCTTAACAGATTATACAGGATTACTAATAAAACTCAAGGCATTGTTGTAGTCTCGCCGCTCAAATAATAGTTGTGCCCGTATAATGATGGCGTCCTGAGCTTAAGATAGCAAGCGTTTAGGCAAGTTATTTGACACATTAACCTTAACCGAATGAATTTACACACAATAATGGACCTGACACTTTTTTCGTGTTTTATGCGCATAATCTTGAGTTGTGTGTGGTTTTCCTTCTGATAATATCTCATACGCCGCATATTTATCTCATCAATGTGATTTTTTCACGCTTGAATTCACACAATACTTCGATTTTTGCACCAATTTTTCATTATATGTGGTAATGTATATAACATCCCTTATAACATCTCTCAACCGCTGCTTGGTAGGGAGTGGATTTTAACTTTTACAATTATGGACCAATTACAATTAAAGCATACTAACAGCTAAGGCATAATTATAGCGAACATGGGCCTTACGGGTTTTGCTCTTTTAATCGACATGTTTTTGTGGTATACTGTTTTGTGTTATATAACCATGACGTGTATCTGAGAAACCGCATACACATCCAGTTGAAACCGTTACGATTTTGGGGGTTTACGAATGGAAATCGAGAAAGGTGACGTATCCGCTGACGGTATTATTGAGGGGCGCAACCCTGTTATTGAAGCACTGAAAGCCGGGCGAAAGATAGATAAGCTATTTGTCATTCAGGACACAAAAAGTTCACTGATGCGTGAGATAGTAAACAGGGCAAAGGAATCAGGCGCTGTTATTGTCGAAACCGACCGAAAGAGACTCGATAAAATGAGTGTCACAAGAGCGCATCAGGGAGTTATCGCATACACTCCGATAAGAGAGTACTCGACAATCGAGGAGGTTTATGAAAGTAGCCGCAGTAAGGATAAACCCCTTCTCCTTATGGTCTGTGACCACATTGAGGACCCAAACAATTTGGGTGCGATCATTCGAACTGCTGAGGCCTCTGGTGCTGATGCAGTGATTATCCCCAAGCGTCGCTCTGCAGGGCTTACAGCTGCTGTCTCTAAGGCATCGGCTGGTGCACTGGAGCACATGAAGATTGTGCGTGTGAGCAATATAGCCGGGTTTTTGAGAAAGATCAAGCAGGACGGTGTCTGGATATTCGGGCTGGATATGGACGGAGATAGGACGATTTATAACGCCGACTTTACACTTCCGGCAGCTATAGTCGTCGGATCTGAAGGGGCAGGTATAAGCAGAACAGCACTGAGCGAGTGTGATTTTATTACGTCAATTCCTATTATCGGTACAGTTTCATCACTCAATGCCTCTACAGCAACGGCAATTGTTCTATATGAGGCGTTAAGACAGAGGATGACTAACAAATAAGCATGTAGATAAAGATATATATTTATTAGGACACATTAAGACACATTAAGACATATCAAGATATTTAGATAGTGAACAGCATTGGACTGTATTAAATTTTCGGCAATGGGTGAGACGGATGTCTGAGAAAAACAACAAATACCATATGGATAAGGGATTTGATGAAGGACTAAATTCTCTTGATGCTTTTGGTAGTGATTTTTTTGACACAGTGAGCTCAGAGACTGTGTCGGTCGATTCATCAGAGCTTCTAATCGATGAGATACTCAGAGAGTTCGGTTCTCAGGAGAGCAGACACAGCCAACAAATCGACTCTATCGATGATGAGGTTGCCAATATACTAAAGTCTGTTCGGCTGAGTTTAGAAGAGGAGATGGCCGAAACTTCTGAAGGTGTATTAGACGACGTCGAGAGTATATCGGAGACTCCTGTCCACAGAGATAGTGGAAAGGGGTCCGAACCGTTTGTAGAGAAAATTGCCGTCAATGAAGCATTGCAGCCACCTGCGGACGACGGCGAAACTTTGGAAAATAGTGCACCTGCACAGAAGGTAAAGGTAATCTCGGAGGGTGACAGTAGTCCCATATTCGGGGATGATTTCGCAAAGTACTTCGGCCCAAACGCAGGACTCGCCGCAGAGATAGAGATATTCGAACATGAGGACGAGATTCATGACGATGGCGGTAAAAGTCGGACGCTGTTCAGAAGAAGGCGTAAAGAGAAGAAAAATAAACACTCCCTTGATGAAGGAGTGGAATACATAAACTCAGACACCATCGATGCGAATACGTCAAAAATGGATACCATCGTTCCCGATCTTGATGCAACTTCCCCCGATTTCGATGCAACCGGAGATGAGTCACCAAGTGTTGGCACAAGGAGAAAACGCTGGCGAAGAAGTAGAGTAGCCGAACAAGACGAAGTCTCCGATGGAGAGTTAGATCCAGATTTCGGGACTGAAGATTTTGAAGAGATTTCCGATATAGATCCTGAAGAAGCAGCAAAGGCCATTATTGAAGATATGGGACTA
Organism: Clostridiales bacterium; assembly: GCA_012520195.1. Taxonomy (GTDB): domain Bacteria; phylum Bacillota; class Clostridia; order Oscillospirales; family JAAYOS01; genus JAAYOS01. Next base: position 31,109 of record JAAYOS010000064.1, read on the forward strand.
ATCAGGGTAAAGCTGTTTTTTGGTGCTATTCTCTGTGCAGTACTGCTTTACTTGAATATCGCCCCGAGAGCAGGCCTTTTCCTACCGAAATCGCTCTCATATGTGTCAAACCCGGGTGTATATCTTTTTATATGTGCATGCCTCCTTATATTCATAATGATTATGTGCATAAAAACTGTTGCAATAGGTATAAGAGACTTCCTACTCCTCAAACCTAACATGGAGTCAGTTGTGGCGCTTTCTTGTGTGTTATCAATTGCCCATACAATAAGCATTTTACTCATGCCACAATGGGAGGGCTATTACCCATATACTGCTGTCAGTGCAACATCATTGATGTTTGCGGAGTACGCACGGTATAAGTCGCAGACAGCACGCGTTAGGACCTATAAGGCGGTTTCGGCGATGTCGCGGCCATACCTTGTGTCCTGTGAGAACAGTATCTATTCGGGACAGGATGCCGCTGTTAAGTACAGAGTAGCGGAACCTCTCTACTTTGTTCACCAGACCGAGAGGAAGGACATGGCGACCAAGGTGTGGACGTATGCGGCACCGTTAGTAATAGTGCTTTCTATTGTGTGTGCAGCCGTATCTTCGATTGGTAAAGGTCAATCACATCGTTTTATATGGGCATTATCTGCGATGATGACAGTAGCCGCACCATTTTCTATATGTCTATCGTACAGCCTCCCTTTCTCTAAAACCGCAAGGTCTTTAGGATTGATGGGGCATGCGGTTGCTGGATGGAGCGCTGCCGAAGAGATGTCATCCATTGACAGCGTAATAATATCAGATACCGATCTATTTCCGCCGGGAAGCATAGTACTAAACGGACTAAAAATATATGGTGGTTACGCAGTAGATAAAGTTATATCATACTCAGCCAGTCTTATTGCGGCATCTCACTCAGGTGCAACAAAACCTTTCCTTGATTTACTACATGACCAGGCCGCAACTCAGCATAAGGTAATTGGTTTCCAATACTACGAGAACGGGGGTATCGGCGGTGAAATCGGAGGGGAGAGCGTCATAGCCGGTAACGCCACCTTCATGTTAAGGACGGGTATTCGGATACCTAGGGATGTAAGTGTTAAGAACGCCATATACATAGCTATAAACCATGAACTGGCAGGAATATTTGCAGTTAACTATAATGCTAATACTGGGATAAAAAAGGCCCTGAACATGCTCATAAAAAATGGACTGAACCCAGTCCTTGCAATCCGAGATTTCAATATTACACCTGCAATGTTAGAATCAAAGTTTAACATTTCGTCTGACATAGCGGATTATCCCCCGATTGAGGATCGTCTGTCACTTTCCAATCCCGACCGTATTTACACTTCAAAGCCTCTTGCGGCGATTGGAAGAGAAGGCCTCACACATTATGCGGAGAGCATCGTGCTTGCTAGAAACCTAAAGAGAGCAACTCGGATTAGTATTGGTATTACACTTGCGAGTATCATTATAGGCATGCTGCTAATGTTTTATCTGTTGTACTCCCATTCGCCTGTACAGGCATCGCCGTTTAACCTGCTGCTGTACATGGCATTCTGGTTAATTCCCAACCTGATTGCGGCTAGATGGGCCAAAATGTAGTCAGAGAATGTACTTCAGCAGTGCCAAAACTGCGAGATGCGCAGGATAGTATACGTAAAAGAAATATCTGGGGCCCTCTCCCTTCTTGCCGTTATAGAGCGATAGAAGGGGGAGGGCTCCAATTGTTGCAGCTTCAATAAGAAAAGTAAAGTCTCTACTCGCGATGGCAGTCAGGGCGTACGAGAAAAGCTGCACAAATACAGTAACTATAAATGCCACAGCCTGACGTTTGAAATTATTGCGAAATCTATAGAATACAAGCACATACAAAACGCCAAAGACGGCCCAGTCACAGAATAGGGAGAGGTATAGAAGAGAAAGACCAAGTAGTAATCTTAGGTGCCTCTGGAGCTGGCTCTGTTCAATCGAGATAATTAAAACTGCTATTGCCAAGGTAAACATTATATTAAGGTTTGTCGATTTGAACGTGACCATAAATGGAACTTGTGATATTGAAGCAAAGATTAGTAACCTTAGCAAATACCTCTTGACGCTCCGTGTGTATTTGTATCCTTCAGCAACAAAAAACGCCATTATGGGCATTGTAAGTCTTCCAATCAGACGCATCCAGAGCTCCGTTGGAAAAAAGACAGCTGCTATGTGATCAACTGTCATTGCAGCGATAGCTATAATCTTAAGAGAGAATCCGTCCAGCTTTTGCTTCATATGCGCACCTTCAAAAATCAGAGAGATATGTCTCCTAAATAATAACTATTATTACATCAGAAAGCAATACCCTATATAACTATCGGAACCCAGCTGTGGCTCTTTACTTTGGGGTATTCCTGTTAAGCGTATTATGCGCAGTTTCAAACTCGTCTACTGTCAGTATTTCTGCAAGTTCAAACAATGCTGAATCAAAACTGCTGCCCACAACGACCTCTTCCGCCTTTAGTGTGCGCGCCTTTTTTATCGGGAGAGATATCGTAACATCAGTCCCATCATTGACCTTGCTTGCCAATGCTGCGTTTCCTCCATGTAGGAGAGCTATCCTACGGACGACTGCGAGTCCGAGGCCAAAACCGCCTGAGAGTCTTGGAATTTTATGTGTCCTGTAGGTCCGAAAGATATCTGATATTTCCGATTGACTGATTCCGCAGCCGTTGTCTGAAACTCTGAGAAAGCATTGGTCGGCAGAGAAACGCAAACTCACATAGATCCTATTTCCTTCTCTGGTATATTTTGCTGAGTTGCATATCAAGTTCATTACTGCTCGTCTGATTAGTTGGCAATCGGCCATTATTATGCAGGAGCTCTGTTTCGTATGAAACTCAATCGGAATCCCAACAATATCAAGTATAGTCCGGGCTGAAGAGACGATCTCATTACAGAGTGATACTATGTCTGTGTTCATAAAAAACATCATGGGAGCCTGACTTCCAAGACGAACAAAATCTGAGAGGTTACTAATCAGACGAATCATCTGGTAACCGCATTTTGTAACGTAAGGCGCATTTTTTCTATTCGAGAAAAGCAGGGGAGCGATTTGCTTACGCACCTCTGTTGAAAAACCAAGGAGAGAGGAGGAAAAGTCTATATCGATTTCTTCATCCCCGTCTCGCAGTGGTGTAAAAATATATAGTGTTGGAACGCCTCCGTATGCATTAAGAATACAGTTTACCCCGAAAAAACAACAGTCTGCAAGCGAGAAGCACTCATGTAGATTGTGTGGTTCAATGCTTAACTCGGACGCTTTACTGAAGATATCTTCACCAATAATATCATATATCAGCTCCCCCTGAACATTTGTTCCGATTATCTCTATAGCTGATCTATTTGCATATATTATTCGATTATTTTCGGTTGCGAGGACGAAATTGCTAGAAGTATTGTATCCTTCGAGAAGGTGTCTGTAATCAATGTTTTGCATAGATCCTCCGAAGCTTAAGAAAACCTGTATGTCTTCTTTTGTTTTTCTACTATAGTATATTCAGCTATGTGAAAAGCAACCGAGGCACTGTGCACAGACAAAGTGAACTTACAATACAAATCATATAAAAAGGATACCAAAAAGGGTGAAAATCTCGGTAGTTTAACAAAAGTTTAACAATCTAGTAAAATATACTTGTTTCCAAATCTACAGTGGTATATAATAACTGTGAGACATTTTGAACAAATGCAACTATCGATAAATCAATAAACAGGAGGAATCTTTGACTATGAGTATCAAGGTTGGAATTAATGGATTTGGCCGTATCGGTCGTCTGGTTTTCCGTGCTGGTCTGAAAAATCCAAACGTTGAGTTTGTTGGGATAAACGATCCCTTCATTAGCCCTGACTACATGGCATATATGCTCAAGTATGACACTGTTCATGGCAGATTTGACGGAGAAGTCACATATACCGACGATTCGATTATCGTAAACGGTCATGAGGTTAAGGTCTATGCATGCAGAGAGCCTAAGGACATTCCTTGGGGCACAATCGGTGCAGAGTATATCGTTGAGTCCACTGGTGTTTTCCTTACTAAGGAAAAGGCAAACGGCCATATCGAAGCAGGCGCGAAGAAGGTTATAATGAGTGCTCCTTCTAAGGACGATACCCCAATGTTTGTTATGGGCGTCAATCATGACAAGTATACAAGCGACATGACCTTTGTCTCAAATGCATCCTGTACAACTAACTGTCTTGCACCTCTCGCTAAAGTAATCCACGAGAACTTTGGTATTAAAGACGGACTTATGACAACTGTACACGCAATCACCGCTACTCAGAAAACTGTTGACGGACCATCCGCTAAGGACTGGAGAGGTGGAAGAGCAGCATCGGCCAACATTATTCCATCCTCAACAGGCGCAGCAAAAGCAGTTGGTAAGGTTATACCCGATCTCAATGGCAAACTGACAGGTATGTCCATGCGCGTACCAACAGTCAACGTATCAGTAGTTGACCTGACTGTAAACCTCGAGAAACCCGCAAGCTACGACGAAATCTGTGCCGCTGTTAAGAAGGCTTCAGAAGGCGAACTGGCTGGCATTCTCGGTTACACCGAGGACATGGTTGTCTCCTCCGACTTTATCGGTGAGACCCTGACAAGTGTCTTTGATGCAAAGGCAGGCATCGCACTTACAGACACATTTGTAAAACTTGTTGCATGGTATGACAACGAAATGGGTTACTCCAACAAAGTTGTTGATCTCATCTGCCACATGGCTTCAGTTGACAACAAGTAAGCTAAATAGAATATCTTACAAACAAAAAGCTCCGGAAATCCGGAGCTTTAGTTTTGTCAAAATGTAAATAGGCATAGAAAGACTAAAAGCCGCATTTTGCAAAGTTCTACTTTGCAGAAGGCGGCTGTTCTTAGAAATAAGTCATGTTAAATCTAAAGATAGTAGCTAAACCAGGCTCAGTGAAAGAGTTAAGAGAATAAAGCCGATAGCGATCCATGTGGTCGCCTTTGCAAGTCGTGCATCCCATGTCTTTGCTTTATTTTTACTCATGAAGGTATCTGCAGCGCCTGAAATCGCACCTGAAAGTCCGGAACGCTTTCCAGATTGGAAAAGTACTGTGGCAATGAGTCCAGCAGCAGCAAGAAGCTGTAAGACAGTCAGTATTGTTTTTAACAAGATTACACCCCCAACGGACAACGCTTTACAGCGATTATTATTCATAGTTCAGCAACATACGGTATCATATCATAAAAGGGAATGGAATTCAATAATTATTTACCTTTTAGCTTGCCGGAAGCAGCCAATTTGAGATATGCGGTAATAAATCCGTCAATATCTCCGTCCATAACAGCGTTGATGTTACCAGTCTCGAAGTCTGTACGGTGGTCTTTTGCCATTGTGTATGGCATAAAGACATATGAGCGTATCTGGCTACCCCATTCAATCGACTTCTGTACACCTTTGATATCGTCAATTTTCTCAAGATGCTCCCGTTCTTTGATTTCCACTAACTTTGAACGAAGCATCATCATTGCTACTTCACGGTTCTGGTGCTGGCTGCGCTCATTCTGACAGGATACTACGATCCCTGTTGGAAGGTGCGTGATCCTGACAGCAGACTCAGTTTTATTAACGTGCTGTCCGCCAGCACCACTGGAGCGGTAAGTGTCAACCCTAAGGTCTTCATCACGGATTTCAACGTCCACATCATCTGTAATCTCAGGCATGATCTCTATAGCGGCGAAGGAAGTGTGACGGCGCCCGGAGGAGTCAAACGGAGAGATGCGTACGAGGCGATGCACTCCCATTTCACCCTTTAGGTATCCGAATGCGTTATGGCCCTCAATCGACATAACAGCACTCTTCAGACCAGCCTCATCGCCATCCAGGTAGTCAAGTACCTTAACAGTGAAACCGCGGCGCTCAGCCCAGCGGGAATACATACGAAACAGCATTTGAGCCCAATCCTGCGCCTCGGTACCGCCGGCACCTGCATGTATGGATATAATGGCATTGTTGGAGTCGTACTCGCCGCTGAGAAGCGTCTGCAGCGTAGCTTCTTCAAGCATATTCTCCAGATTTGAGTACTCCTCCTCCAGATCTGAAAGGAGGCTTGCGTCCTCCTCTTCGGTTGCCAGTTCATAAATTGTCACAACGTCGTCATATGCTGATTTCAAGTTGTCGTAAATTGAAAGTTTGTCCTTTAGCACTTTTAGTCGTTTGGAAACCTTCTGGGAGTTCTCTAAATCGCTCCAAAAATCCGCTGTTGCGGACTGTAACTCGAGTTCTTCCACCTCAGCCCGCGTTGACGCAAGGTTTAATGCGCTCTGGAGGTCTTCTATTCTAGGCAAAATCGCCTTTATCTTTTGATTATACTCTTCGAATTCAATGATCATATTTACCCCAATCTTATCTTTTCCAATTAGACATAACCAAGATCAATAATAACTTTTCACATAAAACATACATTTATTATACCTGCAAAATGCTTATCTGTCCATATCGCGTGTTTGTATTTGTGCTATAATAATGATATAATGAGTTTGTTTATATACACCAAATTTTGATTTTTAGAACCTCGGAGGTGCATATGGGGTTATTTCAGAAAATATTCGGCACATACAGCGAGAGAGAACTCAGAAAGATAAATCCGATAGTTGATCAAATTGAGGCACTATCTGAGGAGTACCGCAATATGTCGGAGGACGAGCTAAAGGGTATGACAGCAAAGCTGAAGGCGCGCCTTGCCAACGGTGAGTCAACCGACGACATCCTTGTCGAGGCATTTGCCACAGCAAGAGAAGCGTCATACCGTGTTCTTGGCATGTACCCTTTCCGCGTTCAACTTATCGGTGGAATCGTGCTGCATCAGGGTAGAATTGCTGAGATGAAGACAGGTGAAGGTAAAACACTTGTTGCCGTACTGCCTGCGTATCTGAATGGTCTTACAGGCAGAGGTGTGCACATTGTTACTGTTAACGACTATCTGGCGCGGTACCACAGTGAATGGATGGGCAAGGTTTATAGGTATCTTGGCCTGTCAGTAGGGCTTATTGTTCATGGTATTAGCCAGGAAGATAGAAAGAAGTCTTATGCCGCGGACGTAACTTACGGGACTAACAATGAGTTTGGATTCGACTACCTCCGGGACAACATGGCCATCTACAAGGAGCAGTTGGCACAGCGCGGGCATGTATTTGCCATTGTCGACGAGGTCGACTCAATACTGATCGATGAGGCCCGAACACCGCTTATTATTTCAGGGCAGGGTGACAAGTCCACCGAGCTCTATGAATTAGCTGACAACTTTGCATCTAGGCTGACCGCAACAAGGGTAAAGGAGCTCGACGACAAAAGCGACAATGAGGAGATCGACGGTGACTATGTCGTCGACGAGAAGGCAAAGACTGTTACTCTAACTGCAAGAGGAATTGAAAAGGCAGAGAGAGCGTTTAATATTGAAAACCTATCCGATCCCGAGAACTCGACAATTGCGCACCATATCAATCAGGCGATAAGGGCATACGGACTCATGAAGCGGGACGTAGACTATGTTGTCAAGGACGGGGAAGTAATTATCATCGATGAGTTTACCGGTCGCATGATGTTTGGCCGGCGCTATTCGGAAGGACTACATCAGGCTATCGAGGCAAAAGAGAAAGTAAAGGTTGAGCGGGAGTCTAAAACGCTTGCTACTATTACATTCCAGAACTACTTCAGACTCTATGAGAAGCTCTCCGGTATGACTGGAACTGCTCTGACGGAGAGGGAAGAGTTTGAAGAAATATATAAATTGGACGTAATTGAAATACCGACAAACCGTCCTATGATACGTGTTGACCATCCTGATGCAGTGTACAAGACTATAGCAGGTAAGGACAGAGCAATACTTGAGCAGATCCGCAGATGCCACGAGAAAGGCCAGCCTGTACTTGTGGGCACTGTTTCAATTGAGAAAAGTGAAGAGATCTCGTCCATGCTTAGGAAGAACGGCATACAGCATAATGTGCTGAATGCAAAGCATCATGACAGGGAAGCAGAAATTGTCGCTCAGGCCGGTAAGCTCGGAGCAGTTACAATTGCTACGAACATGGCTGGCCGGGGAACTGACATTATGCTCGGCGGTAATGCCGAGTTTATGGCACGCCGAGAGTTGCGCAGGCTTGGCTATTCGGATGAGCTCATCGCAGAGGCTGATGGCCACAGTATTACCTATGACGAGAGCATTATTGAAGTGAGGAACAAGTTCAATGGACTTGTGGATCATTACAAGCTATCGATAAAGGAAGAGGCAAAGAAAGTCATTGAGGCTGGTGGGCTCTTTGTAATAGGCACCGAAAGGCATGAGAGCAGGCGTATCGACAACCAGCTGAGAGGTCGTTCAGGAAGACAGGGTGACCCGGGAGAAAGTCGCTTCTATATATCCCTCGAGGACGATCTGATGCGGCTGTTCGGCTCTGACAGAATCTTTGCAATGATGGATTCACTGGGTCTCGATGAAGATACACCGATTGATCAAAAGGTGTTGTCAAATGCTATCGAGTCTGCTCAGAAGAGAATTGAGAGCCGTCACTACCAGATGCGAAAGAACGTGTTAGAATACGACGACGTGATGAACCAACAGCGTGAAATCATCTATGGCCAGCGTAAACAGGTGCTCGATGGTGAAGACCTGAAAGCATCAATAATGTCAATGCTCGAGGAGACCATTTCAAATGCTGTGGATATAGTAGCAGGTGAGCAAAGGACTATTACCCGGGCAATGGTTAGGGAGATTTCACTCCAGTTTGAACAGGTGTTTCTCCAAAGGGGCGAACTCTCCTATGGCGATATTGACCTTGACAGGATGTCAGCTGACGACCTGAAAAGTGATCTCCTTAGGCGCGCAACTGCGTTTTATGAGGCAAAAGAGCAAGAGCTTACATCCCCTGTTATGCGTGAGATCGAGCGGTATGTGCTTTTGAAAATGGTTGATCAGAAGTGGATGGACCACATCGATGCAATGCATGAGCTTCGCCGCGGGATCGGGCTGCGTGCGTACGGTCAGCATGATCCTAAGCTTGAATACAAGCGCGAAGGCTTCGAAATGTTCGAAGAGATGGTCAACTCCATACGTGAAGATACTGTCAGACTTGTCTTTGCTGCGAGGGTGCAGGGCCAGGCACCGAAGCGGGAGCAGGTAGCAACACCGCTAAATGCAATCCATGGCGAAGACGTACCCGCAAGGAAGACAACGCCGGTTCGAAAAAAGAAGATTGGCCGCAACGAACCCTGTCCCTGTGGAAGCGGAAAGAAGTACAAGAGATGCTGTGGCTTTAACACAGCTTCGACAGCCGACGATGAATAGGATAAGTAGAGGGAGTTCTTTTCGGTTTGGACCCAGCGGGAACAACATGTATATTGTCTCAGAACAGTTTAGTGATTTACAAGGTATCCGACACGGTTTCACAACAAGAAACGGCGGTGTGAGTGAGGGATATTTCGAGTCACTTAATATTGGCATAAGGCGCGGGGATTTGAGAGAACATGTAGAAGAGAACTACCGGATCTTGGCTGGGAGTATTGGCTTTGAATATAACAATATTGCACTTACCTCACAGGTACATGGAAAGACAGTTCGCGTTGTCAAAAAAGGCGGAAGTATTTTCACACCTGTAGAGGACCCCTGTGATGCACTAATCACAGACGTATCCGGCATAGCACTTTTTGTGTTTACTGCTGACTGTGTACCGATCCTGCTATATGATCAGGTTGCCGGGTGCATTGGGGCTGTTCACGCAGGATGGAGAGGGACGGCTAACGGGGTTCTGCGAGAAGCTGTTGAGATGATGGTAAGAGAGTACGGGGCTAAACCTGAAAATATCTATGCGGCGATTGGACCTTCAATAGGAAGATGCTGCTTCGAAGTTGATTATGAGGTATATAACAGATTAAGCAGTGTCTATCCAAGTATTGATCTTGTAACAGATGTTAAAGGTGAAAAATATTATCCGGACCTCAAGGAACTAAACAAAACGATGCTTTTGAAATGTGGATTGGCAGAGGACAGAATTTCAACTGTTGAACTCTGTACGAAGTGTGAAAACGATATGTTTTGGTCTCATAGGCGCGATGGAGAGAAGCGTGGGCTCCAAGGTGCCGTCATTGTTATGGAATAAAGAGGGTGATGGCGCTGTGAAAAGAAGACCTAGAGGGTTTATAGGGACCAAAGCTACTCTGCTTACACTTATCTTAACGACAATCATTTTCTTACTCTGTTCGTGTGAAACCGAAACACATGATGTGCACCCAATCCCATCCGACATCATTGATGAGACGCCTCCCCCCGAAATTGTAATCCCGTCTGGCGCTCCAACAATCAAAATATTCGGCCTTGCTTATGCGTCAACCGGCTCCCTAAACCCCATAACATGCAAGAGTAGATTAAATCTCTCTCTTATACCTTTGATGTATGAGGGACTTTTTGAGATAGATGAGCGGTTTGAGGCGATTCCGGTCCTCTGTGAAAGCTTTGAACAGTGGGAGAACTCATATATAATCCGCATAAAGAGTGGGATACATTTCAGTGACGGCACCGAGCTGAAAGCAAGAGACGTAAAGTACTCTTTGGATATGGCACGTAGCAGCAACTCAGTGTACACAAACAGAATAAAACATGTTTCTGGTATAACGACTTTGAGTGAAAGTGAGATCAGGATAGACCTGACAAAGAAGATAGGGAGGTTTGAACTGCTCCTTGATATTCCAATAGTCAAACAGGGTAGTGCAGATTTATCATCCCCTATCGGGACGGGGCCATACGTGTATGTTGAAGACGGAGAGGATTATTTTCTCCGTTCAAACCCAAACTGGTGGCGAGACTGGTCGAGGCCCTATTCCCGTATAGATTTGATTAATACTCCTGAAGCCGACCTGCTCATTAACTTTTTTGAGGCCGGAGTCATCACTATGGTTGGAAACGATTATACAGCTACAGATCCGGTTGTATTTGGCGGAGACTATGAGGAGTGGACTTTCACTACGAGTACAATGTACTATCTTGGTTTTAACGCAGCCAGCGGACCGATGCAGAATCCAAATCTAAGAAGAGCGATCGGATATGCCATTGATCGGGAGTATATCTGCGAGGCTGAGATGGTGAGGTATGCAGACCCTGCAACCCTTCCGATCAGTCCACAAAGCCGTCTTTACAACGAAAAGGTTGCCGATAAATACCGCTTCTCACTTGATATGATGGAAGAGCTCTTATATGAAGCCGGGTACAGCGAAGAAAAACCCCTTGAAGTCAACATTATCGTAAACTCTGAGAATGCCTTTAAGCTTGCCTGTTGTGAGAGGATAGCTGAGGACTTAAGGGCTATGGGCATAGTAGTGACCCTACAGAACTACAAGTGGGAGGACTATGTAGCAGCACTAAACAGAGGGAGCTTCGACATCTACCTCGCTGAAGTAAAGCTTCAGAGTGATTTTGATATGACTGAACTTATCTCAGCGAACGGGTCGCTAAACTTTGGGAAGTACTACTCAGAGAATATGGAAGAGCTACTAGCTCAGTATCTTGCTGCAGATTCTGACAGTGTAGAGGAGCTTGCACCGCTGTTTTACGGGTCTCTTGCAGAGGAGGCACCGATAGTCCCAATCCTGTTTAAACGAAATGCTGTTCTGGCAAGGCGTGGAGTTATTAGTACCATAACGCCGACACAGTCTAACATCTATTACGGCATGAAGAACTGAGTACGAATAGGTTTGTACACAACTTTTATTTTCAAGTTGACAAATCAGTCAAAAATGATTAGAATATAGTGCGTTGACGTTTATTAGGAATGTCAAAACTTAATATGCGCTTGTAGCTCAGCAGGATAGAGCGGCCGCCTCCTAAGCGGCAGGTCGGAGGTTCGACTCCTCTCAAGCGTGCCATAAAGCCCGTTTCAAAGTGTTTGACTACTTTGGAACGGGCTTTATGGTGCTGCCCAACTAGACAGTGGAGAAGTGGTCTGTACAGGCCTCGTATAAAGATGTCGATTTATGCCTGTCTTACTGAAGTTTGACAAATGCGAGTAACACATCTATAATGACTCTGATATATTGACAAAGCGTTACAAGAGCTATAAAGAACTATCTATGAAAGTAAGGAATCATGTATGAAAAATAGAAATAGGTCAATGCTTTGCGACTACTATGAACTGACGATGGGCAATGGGTATTTTGAAAAAGGTATGGCCGACCAGATCGTCTACTTTGATGTATTTTACAGATCTGTCCCCGATGAGGGAGGGTACGCAATATTTGCCGGTCTTGAGCAGATCGTGGATTATATTAATGAGCTCCACTTTACAGAGGAGGATATCGAATTCCTCAGGGGTAAGGGCGACTTCAGTGAGGGCTACCTCGACTGGCTTCGCAATTTTAAGTTCACCGGTGACATATACGCAGTACCAGAAGGTACTCCAGTTTTCCCAAACGAGCCGATTCTGACTATCAGGGCTCCTGCCTGTGAGGCTCAATTGATTGAGACGTATGTTCTTCTTACTGTGAATCACCAATCGATGATTGCGACAAAGGCCAATCGAATTTGTCTGGCTGCACAGGGAAGAACGGTATTGGAGTTTGGTTCCCGTAGGGCGCACGGTGCAGATGCAGCAACCGACGGCGCACGTGCCGCTTATATCGGAGGATGTGCAGGGACTGCCTGTACTCTATCCGACATGGTATACGGTGTGCCTGCAGGTGGAACTATGGCCCATTCCTGGGTGCAGATGTTTGACTCGGAGTATGAAGCATTTAAGGCATACTGTGAGATATACCCTAATAATGCAACACTACTCGTTGACACCTACAATGTGCTAAAAAGCGGAGTACCAAATGCCATTAAGGCATTCAAAGAGATTCTGGTACCTAAAGGGATCACTAAATGTGGAATAAGGCTCGATTCGGGTGACATCACTTATCTCTCCAAGAAGGCCCGTAAGATGCTGGATGAAGCGGGATTTACCGAGTGTAAGATCGTTGCCTCAAATTCTCTTGATGAGTGGATCATCAGGGATTTGATCATCCAGGGTGCAGAGATCGATGTTTTCGGAGTAGGGGAGCGCCTAATAACCTCGAAGAGTTCTCCGGTATTTGACGGAGTGTATAAGCTTGTTGCCACAGAGACTCCCGATGGAACTGTTGTCCCAAAAATCAAAATCAGCGAGAGCTCGGCTAAGATTACAACTCCTCATTTTAAGAAGTTCTATAGACTCTATGAACGCGATAGCGGCAAGGCTATTGCAGACCAACTATGTGTATTTGACGAAACAATCGATGACACCAAACCCTTAGAGATATTCGATCCTATCGATACATGGAAGCGTAAGGTAGTAACGAATTTCATTGCAAAAGAGATGCAAGTTCAGATATTTAAGGACGGTAAACTAGTATATGACTTACCGCCTCTGCCCGAGATCCAGAAATTCTGCGCTGAGCAGGTCGGTACACTGTGGGATGAGGTCAAACGATTCGAATCACCACATAACTATTATGTTGACCTATCGCAAAAGCTATGGGATATCAGACATGGCATGCTAAGTGATATAACTGCTCCCAAGACACTGTAACAAAAATCGCTCATTAGGTTGTGGTATGAACCTATTGAGCGATTTTCTTTATATAAGATAATATGACATCTGTGTTTCTTCGGAGACCTCATCCTTTTTGGATAGAGTCGAGAGAAAGTATGTTTACTCCCGGTCTACCTTTTAGATAAGCCCCTTCACGTCTGTGACATGTGAAAAGTATGATCTGTCTTTCCTTTGATTCCTGGTACAGATACTCCAGTGCATAGGCCATACGAGTGTCATCAAAGGTAAGCAATGCGTCATCGAGAATTATAGGAACACTTTTGCTCTGCGGAAGGACGATTCTGCATATAGCAAGTCTGAGTGCGAGGTAGAGTTGGTCTGCTGTTCCGCTACTCAGCTCAAGTGATCTTCTGACACCTTCACTTGAGTCACTACCAGCCATCGCCTCAAATTCCTTATTGATTATTACGCGGCTGTATCGGTTTGATGTCAGAGCTGAGAATATCTTTGCAGTCTCTTCATTCAAGCGAGGAGAGAACCGCTCACGAATCAGTCTGAATGCGTCGGACAGTGTATTGAGAGCAACTGTTATTGCAGAATACTGTTGCCGCATTTTCTTAAGGCGCTGGCTGATCTGACTTATCTCATACTCCAACTCGGTAGAATTACGCTTATGTGATAACCTGCCTTCAAGAAGAGCCTTCTGCCTGTTGAGGGCAGATAATTCTTTTTCCTTCATCGCAAGCTCGGCTCTATAGTCATCTGAAATGTATGTGAACTGAAGAGTGGCGTCCGAATCATCCAGCCAATTAGCTTTTAGAGTGTTGAGTAGTTCTTCAGCTCTGTGTATCTCTGACACCTTTCTATTGTAATCTTCTATGGCATCGACAGCTGATTGCACAGCATCGCTAAGACCGTTCTCAATATCAGTAGTGCATTTGAAGAAAGGGAAGATATCTTTTATCCTTGTGACTATCTCTTCCGAATACTGTACAGTCAGATTGATATCATGGTTTGACTCAATCTCCTCTTTTGTCTGCAAATACTCATTGACCAGAGATACATAGCCTTTGAGGGCATGTATTATCTCGTCCTGGCTCTTTACGCCGTACTTCTCCAATATCGACTTTGTAACTGCAGCGATATGTTTTCTGGCTTTTGAACGGGAGATGGCAAGCAATACTAGGGGAGAGAACAGAACCAGTAGTGCTGGTATAAGCCAAGAGGGAACGCCGCGAATTATTTCGGGTGTCGTAACCGAAATAATGACTGAAAGGACAAGGGGGATTAATAGAAAAGGGGAGAGCTTACGGAAGAAAACTCTTGAAACACTGCCAACGGTTAAAGACTTTAGGTGGTTTGTATCCTTCAACACTAATTCCTTCGCCTTATCGATACTGCAGCCGCCAAAAGGTTTGTGCTCGGAAAGGAGTATCCTATGCTCATCAGCGCGACGCTGCTTCTCTCGTAGCAGAGCAGATTGTGCCTGAGAAGTAAGTTTTCTCTCCTGTTCGGAAAAGAATCTCCGCTCCAATACCCGGAGCTCATCGGGTGTAGGTTTCGGGTTTCCGGACGGAAGGGTCCTAGAGGCAGCAAGCGCATCCTGTTGTGCTTTTTTCAACCGGTTTTCCGCTTCCTGAATTCTTGACTGGATACTTACATTAAACTCTTTCTGCTTTTCTGCAATGCGGTCTAGCATCGCATTATATTCCGACTCAAGTGATGATATTTTCATCTGAAGTGCATCTAGCTCTGCACTGTTCTCTAGGAATGAGTCAAGCTCAGACTTTAGCGAAGCAAGACTCTGCTCCAGTTCAGGGATTCTTCCTCTGCCTCGGTACTCCAGCTTCCTCTGCCAACCTTCGAGAGCTGAACGTGCTTCAATATATGATGACCTCTCATCGCCGGAAGATACAAGTGCCAGTATTCTACGTTCGAGCTCGCTTGTGCCTCCGGAAGGAAGCCTAGGGCTACCAATAAAAGCACTTCGTTCAAAGCAACTGAGATCAATGCCCAAGAGCAGCTCCCCGATATCCGTATTTGACAGGGATACTTCCTCACCTAAAATACTGTAAGCCTGAAAATCTCTCATGGGAGCAGATTGATTTGACGTACGTCTCTCCAGAATCAATTCCCCGAGATCTTCAGTGTAAACTTTCATTCTACCGCTCATAGGTGACCCAGACCAGGGACGGAAGCGGTTTTTTACTGCAAGAGAGCTTTTACTGTCCCTTTCAGATGTGTTTATGCCATATAGCATAGACTTAATGAATACGCACCAGGTTGATTTACCTGTTTCATTTGAGCCTTCGATTATGTTTAACCCTTCAGAAAGAGAAAGGGAGCGATTTTCGAGGTTGCCAAAGGTGGCAGTCATATCAGAAATTATCAAGATAGTCAGCCTCCTCTCCTTCAAGAGCATCCAGTCCGTATCGCGCTGCAAGGTCTATAATCTCTCTATCCTCATTGGAAGCACTCTCATCCATCTTTTCTCTCAATAGTGAAAGGAAAGTACCACGCAGTGTGTCCTCACTACAGTAACTCCAGATGTCACGTGGAAGTTTTGTCCGGTTAATGATCTCGGCATAGAAGACAAGAGGTGAGATACTTTTACTAATTTCTTCAATTGAAATCAAATTAGGCTCAATTTCACCTGAGAGGGTTATTCTGAATAGATCTTCCTGTGACTGGGAAGGTAATGCATTTATTATTTCTTTAGCAGGGGAGTCGTTACCAGTTAGATTTACTGTGAGATCATAATATTTTGCCCCGCTCAAGGGGAGAAATGTCATGTTTACTCCTCTGCCCAACTCAACAAGATACATGCCTTTGCTGCCCGTTTCATCAAAGCCCCGGCCTTCAGGACATCCAGAAAAGGCGAATACAGTGTTTCCTACCTTCTGTGGCTCTGTACGGCTGTGAATGTGGCCTAGGGCAAGATAATCCGCTCCGCAGGCAGCGATGTCGTTTGTGTAGACAGGATGGTAAATGGGCTCTCTCGGATTGAGTTCACCATGAAGCATAATAACCGAGGGCTTATAAAAGCCCCCGGTATCAGAGTTATTACCCAATGAAAAGTTACTTAAGGTAGAGCGAAAAAGATTGGGAGATGTAAATCCCGCTCCATAGAGAGTCATTTGAGGAAGCTCTATTCGCTCAATTGCGGATGATTTGAAAATGTGTACATTTTCAGGCCAGACATTAAGATTGTAAGGAGAACCAAGATGGAAATAATCGTGATTCCCTGGAGCTATAAACACAGGTATTGCGGTCGAAGACAGAATGTCTGAAACACTGCTAGTAACATCGAAGGAGATGTTTGGACTGTCAAACAGGTCGCCACATATAAGCAGAGCATCAACTCTATGATGCTCTGCTAATGTGACAATCTCTTCAAGAATGCCAAGCTGTCTTCTTCGCCTGAAAATGGCCTTTTCCTCCGGTAAGAAGGCAAAGGGGCTGTCGATATGCAGATCTGCAGTATGAAGAATTTTGATACTCATCCGATTCCTCCAATAATTCCTCTTCGGTTCCCGATACTGCATCTCAGTTAGGAAAGGCCAGCTTTAGGTTTCGGGAAAAATTTTAGTTAGAAGTTTAATAATGAGATAGATTACTATCAGAACCGAAAATACTCCGACTAAACCGTATCCCATAAGTACGAAAGCAGCACCTAGTTCTGTCATAATATATATTCCTCCAGTTTATGCTATCAGAGTTGTAAGCCAAGGTACGAGTGCGAGCACCATACCCCCTGCTAACACAGACCCAAGTTGTCCAGAGACATTTGCACTTGTAGACTGCATAAGGATAAAGTTTGTTGGATCCTCCTTGGTCGCCATCCTCTGTATTACGCGAGCAGACATTGGGAATGCAGAGATTCCTGCGGCTCCGACCATGGGGTTTATCTTTTCCTTTGTAAAGAGGTTTAGGAACTTGGCGAACAGTACACCGCCTGCGGTATCGAAAATGAAGGCTACTAAGCCGAGAGCGAGGATCAGCAGTGTAATCGGTTGCAGAAAGTTTTCATAGTGCATGGTAGCACCAATTGTAATACCTAGAAGTAGTGTGACAATGTTTGTCAACTCATTCTGGGCTGCGAGCGAGAGACGCTCAATAACACCTGAAACACGAATAAGATTACCAAACATCAGCAGACCAATTAGGGGAACACTTATCGGTGCGGCAATGCCCGACACCACTGTTATGATAATTGGAAATGCAATGAGCACTATCTTTGATATTTTTTTGTCGCGGTATGGCATACGAATGAGGCGCTCTTCACGCGTTGTCAATGCGCGAATAACGGGCGGCTGTATGATTGGAACTAGCGACATATATGAATATGCGGCAACTGAAATTGGTCCTATAATTTTAGGTGCAAACTTCGTAGCAACAAAAATCGATGTAGGGCCATCAGCTGCACCGATTATGCCGATTGAGGATGCAACCTTAAGATCGATGTTCAGACCAAGATTGAATGTTTTATCAAGAACGGTACCAAGGGCGATTGCTGCAATAATAGTAAAGAATATACCGAATTGAGCGGCAGCACCAAACAGCAGCATACGTGGGTTTTTTAGGAGCTCAGAAAAGTCTATCATTGCACCGACTCCGACAAATACTAACACGGGGAAAATTTCAGTCAGAATTCCGATGTTGTAGAATATCTGGAGTACTCCTGCAGAACCTTCACTATCCCAGACTGTAGCCAGGGGTAGATTGACGAGGATGGCACCAAAACCGATTGGCAGGAGTAATGCCGGCTCATATTCCTTCTTAATGGCTAGATAAATAAGAAGTAGGCCGATGGCGTACATGATAACTTGCTGTATGTTCAAGCTAAAGACGCCGGGGAAGAGCTCTTTTAGGTTTACCAAGGCTTTTCACTTCCTTATTATGATGGTAGTGGCGGCAGCATCACTGTAGTATGTATCAATCGTAAATCATTTTACCGGGTCGAAGATGCAACCACAGTGGTAAATAGTCATTTGCTACCATGCAAGCAATTTGCATACAGGACATATTATATGCTCAATTCTGACAAATTACAATAGTCTGAGTGCTCTTTTCACCCGTAAGGAAATACATTTCGTCACACTAGACTGGCTACTTATGACTGCTACTCAGTTTATTCAAAAGATGCTTACAGACATACGAAAACAGATCACTCCGAAGAAAAAGTGTCTATGTGGGCAGTGTTTACTCAGTAAATATAGCAAAATACAAAAAGTTTAATATAAGTTAACACTTTTTTAATTATTTACAACAACTTTTTTAACAGATGAGGGGTAGAATAATAATTGCAAGAAGTGATTAATTTTTCATTTTTCCCTCCTATTTTTTAACAGAGACGGTTTTCCGTCTCTGTTTTGTTTTCCGTATCAAATATCGCGTCATGGTTGGTCTAGACTCTCATCGACAAAGATAAAAGTAAATTTTAAAATATGGACTTGACAAGTAGCATAAAAATGTAGTAACATACTGTACGTATTGCGGGATTGTGTAACGGTAGCACGGCAGACTCTGACTCTGTTTGTGAGGGTTCGAATCCTTCTCCCGCAGCCATAGAAAAAGGCTTTGGGTTTCTGGCTCAAGGCCTTTTCATTCAGATTGCATATGTCTGGGCTCGGAACTATATGCAGTCGGTCAGGAAGGAAGTTTTTCGGATGAGTTCTTCAAAAAAGAAAAACAACGCAAAAGGTGGCCTTAGTGACCGCTTTTATACAATTATTGCTATCGTAATTGTCGTTGTGTTAGCGGCTTCGCTCATTACTGCTGTATCTCAGAATATTGTTAAGTCTGGCAGATTTTTTCCTGCAGTAAAAGTTGGAGATGATAAAGTATACCCACACGAGGTCAATTTCTACTATATAAACTCTTACATGAATTTTGTGCAGAGTTACGGGGATTACTTAAGTTGGGTCGGCCTTGACCCAAGTTTGCCACTGAAGGCACAAAAACACTCCGAAGACAAGACTTGGCATGATTATTTCTTAGAAGCAGCGACAAACTCAGTGCACGAAATAAAGGCACTATATAGAGAGGCCACTTTAGCAGGCAATACAATCAGTGAAGAGCATGTACAGCAAATCGACAGCGATATCGCTTCGCTTGAGGCTTCCGTAGAAGCGCAGAACATGAGTCTTGACTACTATCTCTCCTCAACATACGGTAAGCAGATGACGCTTGATGAGTATAAACGTATTATGACCGAGAGCTATATCGCACAAGAGTATTCCTTACAGAGATATAACGGGTTTGAGTACTCGGATGATGACATAATGGATTACTACCAGTCGAACAAGAGGAATTTTGATATAGTTGACTATCGAAGCTTTTTCTTCTCATCAGCGCCCGAAGGCACTAGCCCGACTCAGGAAGAGATAGACAATGCTAAAACATCAGCAAAGTCTTTGGCTGAAATAATGCTGTCCGCTATTACTGATGAGCAATCTTTCATTAAGCTAAGTCTTCAAAACGCCACTGATGAACAAAAGTCACTGTATGAGGATGAGAGCTACACCCTTCGTGAAGGAGTTCCATATTCATCAACCCCAAATGTTGATGTTGGTGACTGGCTGTTCGACAGTAGCAGGGCTCCTGGCGATACCACAATGATAGAGACAGATTCCGGTTACTATGTTCTGTATATGAAAGCTCGGTACCGCAACGACTATAACACGGTAAACGTACGACATATACTAATTCAGTTCGATTTGGACGAAGGGGCTACCGAAGCCACGGATGAACAGAAAAGCGCCGCAAAAGCTTCTGCTGAGGCAATTCTAAGTGAATGGGAATCTGGAGATAAGACTGAGAGTAGCTTTGCTGAGCTGGCAAAGGAGCACTCTGAAGATACCGGTTCTATCGAGAACAGTGGACTGTATGAGAACATCAGCAAGGGCTTAATGGTTAAGAATTTTGAAGACTGGTGTTTCGACAGTAGCCGTAGTGTGGGCGATACAGGAATTGTTGAGACAGAGTACGGTTACCATGTAATGTACTTCGTATCGCATGGAAGACCCTACTGGAAGGTACAAGTAGAAACAGAAGTGCGTAACAATGACTTTACAGATTTTACTGACGAAACTAAGGACAAGTACCCACTAAGTAGAAATTCAATCGGTCTTATGGCTGTTGGACTACCGGGCTGATTGACGAAATAGTCAAAATATCAATCTAACTTATACTGGGATATCGTTAAACACGATATCCCTTTTTGCTGTCTAATAACGGTTAACTCCTGTCCTCTTTCCTGTGATCCTCTTTGATTATTATTTGTAATACTGGATAAAACCTGTATATGAATAATCTTATGGAGGAGCACATGAAGAGCGATATTTTGCTTATTGCATTCTATAACCCCAAAGCATTGGGGGTGAGATATCTTGCAGAGGCGTTGAAGCGAGCAGGGTATATACCACATATCTTATTTCTAAAGGAGTATAACAGCAAGAAACCGAGTGAGGTAAGTGATTCGGAGCTCACTCTACTAAAAAAGCTTATTGATGATATTGACCCTAAATATATCGGACTTAGTGTAATGTCTTCGCTATATATCCAGCAAATCATCAGAACCAGCAATTATATAAGGGACAACACTGACTGCACTATAATATGGGGAGGGGTCTACAGTACCCTTTTTCCGGAAGAGAGCCTCAATTATGCGGACTATGTTATACGAGGAGAGGGCGAGGGTGCCATCGTAGATTTGATAGATGCTCTATCAGAAGGAGTGGCCCCTACAAATATCAGAAATCTTGTGTACAAAGTGGAAGATAATCGATGTGTAGAAAATCCTGTGAGGCCTCTTGTTCAGGATCTTGATTTTTTGGGATATCCTTGCATAGGGCAGCCGAATGTATACTATATTACCGGCAATAAGCTCATTGAGGGTGACCCGCAGCTTAGGTCGTTGACATATGAGACAACAGCCTCAAGGGGTTGTCCGTTTTCCTGCTCTTATTGCAGTACAGTAAATCTTAGACGAATATATCAGGGAAAGGGTAAATATGTTCGCTTTAGAAGTGTTGACAGCGTCATTGGAGAGCTTGTAGAGGCGAAGAAGAAAATGAGACGTCTCAAACTTATACATTTTTGGGATGAGATATTTTCCGACGAGAAGAGTTGGATAGAAGAGTTCAGTTTGCGTTATAAGAGGGAAGTTGGTATTCCATTCACGGTTTGGGGCCATCCGTTGAAGGTCAATGAATGGACGATTAAGGGACTTGTGAACGCAGGTCTATACCGAATGGTAGTAGGCATTCAGAGTGGCTCTGTGCATGTACGCAAACACATTTTTCACAGACCGGAAAGTCAAAAACAGATTATTGATTCAAGTAGAATAATTGCAAGGTGTGGCGTTCCTGAGGTTTGCTATGACTTCATGTTACAGCATCCGTTTGAATCCTTGCAGGATCTAGTGGACACATTTGAGCTATGTCTTACCTTGGAGCAGCCTTTTGAGTTGAACTTGCATGGCCTGAATTTTTTACCGGGTACCGATATTGTAGAGATTGCAGTATCTGAAGGCATATTCACCCGTGAGGAAATGCAAAAACATGTATATGGTTCAATGCAAGACCAGTACGACAAGTACTGGGGATATAGTGGCTACAAAAACGAGAGTGAAGAAGCAAATGTTTGGTGTACACTAATATTTCTAACGCAGTTTAGAAGTTTGCACCCGCTCCTAAGGAGGATTGCCTCGCAGCTTGAAGCGGGGGCAATTCAGCGTACTGCTGCATTGTCACTTTTGCGAAAGGTCTATGGCAACATTGTAAATGTAAGGAGAGTCTGGAACAAAGCAAAGTTACTTATGTGAAATCAAACTTCATGCTTGACAGCAGTCAGATTATATTGTAGAATAATAAAGCTTGCGACAGGCAAAAGAATAACAGTTGGCAGATTTCCCAATATCAGGGGTAATGCAATGTGGGGGTATAGCTCAGCTGG
>JAAYOS010000065.1 GCA_012520195.1 Clostridiales bacterium
CTATGGGCTTTGTATGTGCAAGTATTGGCGGTGTAATTTACCTAAATATCCTTAGAAAACGCGGAAAGTTTAGTGGGGATATCGGCAACTTTATTAAGGACGATGACCTCAGTGCACAGACAATTACAGGTGATAATGAGATACCTCTGTCAGAATCTATGGATAAGTTCACAGTACAGGTAGCTCTTGTCTTTATTGCATATTTTCTCGCGTTTCTTTTTATGAAAGGTATTAATCTTATCCTAGACACAGGAGTATTAGGGGATTTTGGTTTTAATACCATTCAGCCGCTAATCTGGGGATTTAACTTCATTTTTGGTACGATTTTTGCAATGCTTCTAAAATCAGTGATGACTGCACTGCAGTCAAAGGGAATAATTCGTAGAGAGTACACTAACAACTTTATGCAGAACCGAATATCTGGCTTTATGTTCGATTTGATGGTTGTCGCCTCAATAGCAGCCATCGACCTCTCGGCTTTTCTGCATAGCGAGTTTGTCATACAGCTGACACTTATGTCTGTTCTTGGTGCTACACTGACATTTATTTATCTCAAATTTCTGTGTAAGCGTGTTTTTATCGGATACGAAGAGGAGTCGTTCTTGGCGCTTTATGGTATGCTCACCGGAACAGCAAGCACTGGAATCATACTGTTGAGGGAAAAGGATCCGAAGTTCTCCACGCAGGCTGCTGACAACCTAGTATTGTCTCAACCCTGGGCGATACTCTTTGGAGCACCAATGCTGCTGATGTTGAGTTTTGCACCCCAAAGTGTGAGCAATTCACTGATTACGGCAGGCATGCTGTCTGCCCTGTTTGTTATTATGAACCTTATCTGTTTCAGACGTTCAATAATCAAAAAGTCGAAAAAATAATTTCTTTCGACTTATACATGGAAGGGAGATCTGTTTGCTTTTAGTACCTTATAAATATGGCGAAGCATTTTTTATTGAAAAGCGATCAAAGTTTACCGGAAGGGTGTGGCGGTGCGATACTGAAGAAGAGGCACTGCAGCACATTGCAGATATGCGCACTGAGTTTTGGAATGCTACGCACAATGTATATGCGTATATTGTTGCTGACGGTCAGGTTAGCCGCTTTTCAGATGACGGAGAACCGCAGGGGACAGCGGGAGTGCCTGTCCTTGAGGTGTTCAAGCGTGAAAATATCAGCAATGTCTGCTGTGTTGTAACTCGATATTTTGGGGGTATATTACTTGGTGCTGGCGGACTTGTTAGAGCTTATTCCCATGCTGCCAAACTCGCGCTTGATGCTGCCGGAATTGCACAGATGCAACCGGTTAGTGTTCTAGAAATCACTTGCCCGTACAGCCTCTTTGATAGAATCAAGAGTGAAATTGACCTTTTCAAAGGTCAAATTAGTAATACAGATTATACTGCAGAAGTAAAGGTGGAAGTTAGCATTCCTGAAGAGAATTGCCCCAGTTTTATCGAAACAATTAAGGAGCTCTCTTCAGGTACTGTTATTCCTACTTGTATTAGGATGGAACATATGATGGTAAGGCTCCACTAAATTACGCCATTATAAACACCTTTTTCATATGCACTATGACAGTTTTGTAAAAGTAAAAAGGAAAACAGGGGTCTGGCGTAGTATATAGTATATAGAGAGGTAAATTTCTGACGAATTGCGACAGTACATGACCTTATATGTAACTGGTAATAACGATTTATATGTACACAATATGCAAATAGGCAGAGTTTTTCTGTTTCAGAAGGGGGGCGCTGCATTTGTTCTTTACTGCCGAATTTCTTGAAGAGTTGTCGGAACGGGCGGACATAGTTGATATTGTGTCTGAATATGTGGAACTAAAGCCTAAAGGATCTAGTCTATTTGGCCTCTGCCCGTTTCACTCCGAGAAAACACCTTCTTTTTCAGTGTCACAAGATAAACAGTTTTTTCACTGCTTTGGGTGTGGTGCCGGAGGCGATGTGATCTCCTTCATTATGCGTTCAGAAAATCTTGATTTTCAGGACGGTGTACGTCTACTCGCTGAGAAAGTCGGTATGCCTGTACCTGATGAAGGCGGAAAAGGTGATGCTGAACGTAGGGCTCGAATATTAGAAATAAATAAGTTTGCTGCTAAATATTACCACAGCTGTCTAATGGGCGAACAAGGTCAGGAGGCAAGGAATTATCTTAGGTCTCGGGGCATCACAGATCGAACGATCCGCCGATTTGGTTTGGGCTTTGCTCCCAACAGCTGGAATGGTTTAATTAATGCAGCTAAACAATACGAGAAGGCTGAGCTCCTGCAGGCAAGGTTGGTCTCAAGTAAAGATGGCAGAGTCTACGATATGTTTAGAAACAGGATTATATTTCCGATTATTGATTTACGCGGAAATGTGATCGCTTTCGGTGGCAGATTGCTAGGCGACGGACAGCCCAAGTACCTAAACTCCCCTGAAAACCTTGTCTATAATAAGAGTCGACACCTTTTTGCCCTCAATATTGCCAAAAACTCAAAAAGCAGGATATATATCCTCGCAGAAGGATATATGGATGTAATCGCACTGCATCAGGCAGGCTTTGACACTTCAGTTGCCTCTCTGGGCACATCTTTGACCGAACAACAGGCAAGGCTGCTGGCCAAGTACGCCGATGAAGTTGTTATTGCTTATGATACCGATCAGGCAGGCAGGAAAGCAAGTGACCGCGCAATCCAACTCTTTGAGAAAACTAATGTTAAGGTTAAGCTCGTAAACATGCAGAGCGCTAAAGACCCTGATGAGTATATCAAGAAATATGGTGCAGACGCATTTCGGTTACAGATCGACAGGTCGGAAAACCATATCGAGTATAAACTTTCTGCTATTAGAGGTAAGTATGACTTAGAGAATGATGATGAGCGTATTGCTTACCTAAAGGATGCGGCTAAAATCCTCAGCACAATAGAAAATCCAGTTGAGTTGGCTGTCTATATAACAAGAGTAGCCGAAACTGGTAAGGTAGATCCTTCGGTATTGGAGGAGGAATCTAATCAGGTTAAGAAAGAAAAACGCAAAAATGATCGCAGAAAGCTCAGACAGCAGACTCTCAGACCTTCGCTTTCTGTACAACCAAAAGCAAGAGAGCTCCGCTATGACAATGTGCGATCTGCAGTTGCAGAGGAGAAATTATTGACACTGTTGATCGGAGACATCTCGTTCATGGCAACAGCACAGCAGTATTTGTTGCCGGAGCACTTCTCTTCCGAAACACTAGGAAAGACGTATCAGGTGTTATTATCGCTTTACAAGTCGAACAGACCTTTTTCCATGGCTCTGCTGTCACAATCCTTAACTGTTTATGAGATGGATCATATAGGCAGTATTTTGGTTAAAGCAGTACCTGAAGGTGATAAAATGCAGGCATTAATGGATTACATAGAGGTCATACTGGGAGAGAGCGAGAAAAAAGATCTCGATAGAAAAGAGCTGCTACTGTATGAATGGAAAAAAATGAAAGAGAAAAAAGGGTTGGAGGATAATTAATGAGTATGACTGAAGATAAGAAAAATATGTTGAAAGAACTGATAGATCAGGGAAAGAAAGCCGGAAAGCTCAATGCAAAAGCTATTTTGAACATAGTAGAAGAACTCTCGCTTGACTCAGATCAGATAGATAAGCTTTATGACACCTTGGAGGCGCTTTCTATCGAGATTGCTGTTGATGTTGAGTATATAGAAGAAACTGATGAAGACGGGCCGGCTGATGATGAAGAAGTCGAAGAGATACCGGTTGATGAGTTGGCGGAAGCTGACAACATAGCTGATAGTGTTAGCATTGACGACCCTGTGCGTATGTATCTGAAAGAGATCGGCAAGGTCGACCTTCTGACGCCCGAAAGGGAGGTTGAACTGGCAAAGAGGATGGAGGCAGGGGACGAAGAGGCTAAACGTGAACTCACTGAGGCTAACTTGCGCCTCGTTGTCAGCATTGCCAAGAGATATGTCGGTAGGGGAATGCTCTTTCTTGATCTGATACAAGAAGGTAATTTGGGTCTTATAAAAGCAGTGGAGAAGTTTGACTATACCAAGGGCTTTAAATTCTCAACATATGCGACTTGGTGGATTAGACAGGCCATCACACGTGCGATTGCTGACCAGGCACGTACAATTCGTATACCCGTCCACATGGTTGAGACCATAAACAAGGTAATCCGCGTATCCCGTCAACTGCTCCAGGAGCTTGGTCATGATCCTCAACCTGAGGAGATCGCCGCAGAGATGAACATGCCGGTTGATAAGGTCCGTGAGATTATGAAGATTGCTCAGGAACCAGTATCTTTAGAGACACCGATCGGTGAAGAGGAGGACAGCCATCTGGGCGACTTTATCCCCGATGAGGACGCTTCCGAGCCGGCAGAGGCTGCTTCTTACACACTGCTCAAGGAACAGCTCGTAGATGTTCTCGGTACCTTAACTCCCCGTGAGGAAAAAGTACTAAAGCTCCGATTTGGTCTTGAAGATGGCCGTACAAGAACCCTTGAGGAAGTAGGGAAGGAATTTAAGGTCACACGTGAGCGCATCCGCCAAATAGAAGCGAAGGCGCTGCGTAAGCTGCGCCATCCGAGCCGCTCAAAGAAGCTTAAGGACTTCCTGAGTTAATTATCTGCTGTATTATCTATCGGGAATTGTCTACCTTCATGGTCCAAGCGATAATCACCTGTGTAGATAAGCTCTGATATAGGAACCAGGCTATATCCATCTGCTTGAAGGCTTTCTATTATTCCCGGCAGTGCTTCCGGTGTATGAAGCGCTGCATTATGAAAGAGAACTATTGAGCCGGGTTTTACACGTTCTAGTACCCGCTTTTGGATTTCTGCGGCTGATAGGTCTTTCCAATCCAGACTGTCTACATCCCACTGTATCGTGTACATACCTATACTCTGCACTGCAGAAATCAGTTTGTTATCATAATCACCATATGGGGGTCTGAACAGAGTGGGGCGGACCCCCGTTATTTTTTCAATATTTTCATTACATGCCTTAATGTCTGAAACAATGTCATCACGGCTCAGTTGCGGCATGTGCTTATGTTTGTTTGAGTGGTTCATAATTTCATGGCCTGCATCCGAAAGTTCCTTTACCGATTCCGGATACTTTGTGACCCAGTCACCGACAACAAAAAACGTCGCCTTTACTTCATATCTGCCAAGAATGTCAATAAGAAGGCTCGTGTCCTCATTTCCCCATGCGGCATCAAAGCTCAGAGAGGCTACCTTCTCCTCCTTAGATACACAGTAAATCGGGAGTAGTCTTTTGGTGCCCGACGCACCCACTATCACAGGACTTCTTAGCAACGTAATGATTAGAATAGATGCGATCACAATGCAAAGTGCCAGTACTGTGCTTTTTTTGAAAAATATGACCTTCACTATTATCACCACTAACCCCAAAAAACTAAAGTAGTTTTGCTCGTCATTGAAATACTATGAAAATTTTGTTGTTGATAGACCAAAAAGCTGCAACCCTGATTGGGGTCGCAGCTTTTAGAATATGTACTATTCAAACTCAAAATTACTAGACTAAAAAATTAAATAGCAAGACTCTTTGCAAGATCAGCAGCTGAAGCGGCATCAGGTGCATAGCCATCTGCTCCAATAGAATCTGCATGTTCTTGAGAAACAGGTGCTCCGCCAACCATTATTTTGATACCTTCACGGAGTCCTGCTTTTTCAATAGCATCTATCGTCTCCTTAAGAGCCGGCATTGTTGTAGTTAGGAGGGAGGATAGTGCGACGATTTTTACATCCGGGTTATCTTTAATTGCTTCAACAAACTTCTCCGGTGGAACATCTACACCGAGATCGGTCACTTCAAAACCTGCACCCTCAATCATCATTGCGACAAGGTTTTTACCAATGTCATGGAGATCGCCCACAACAGTTCCGATGATAACCTTACCAAGCGGTTCTACTCCGGATGCGCTTAAGTGTGGTTGGAGAACCTCCACACCTTTTTTCATGGCGCGCGCGGCAATAAGCATTTCGGGAACGAAAATCTCGTTGTTCTTAAACTTTTCGCCAACTACGCCCATGGCTTTTATCATGCCGTTGTTGAGAATCTCTCCAGCACTAATACCCTCCGAGAGTGCCTCTTCAACCAGTCCGGCGATGATCTTTGATTTGCCCTCCTCAACTGCAAGGGCTATAGCTTCAATTTTTGACATGTGTCGCTCCTCCTTTAATTATTGATGTAGTCATTTCTTAGTAGGTTTCCCGATTATTCCCTGCCTATAAGCCTTTATGAAGCCTAGGCAATACTCGTCACATTCGGTAAGTGCTTCGGTAGCATAAATCAGACCAAGCAAATCCCGATTAAGGGGATCTACAATAGCACTGTCCATACCAGCATGCATCGCAAGAACCATAAATGCAGAATTTATAACCTTACGTGCCGGTAAACCAAAGGATATGTTGCTCAGGCCACTAGTTATATGTGCTTCCGGATACACCTCCCTAAGCTGTCTAGTGCATGCTGCAAACTTTGTCATTGACTGTTCATCTGTCGCAAGCGCAATAACAAGCGGGTCTATGTAGACATTTGATTCCGGAATTCCGTACTCATTAACTTTGGAGAATATTCTCTCTGCAATATTTAACCGTTTTTCGACCGTACTTGGAATGCCATGATTATCGCAAAGTAGTGCGACTACTTGCCACCCTGTGTTGGCTATGGCCGGGAACACAGTTTCAATTTTATCTCCTTCTAGAGACACTGAATTGATGATGCCTTCTTTATTACAATAGGGTATGCAAGCAACACAGGTATGCGGATTGGGGCTGTCAATGCAGATTGGAGTGTCTACAGTATCCTGAACTATGTCTATTAGCCACTTCATGGTCTCTATTTCTATATCACCATCGACGGAAGCGCAGATGTCAATATAGTGGGCTCCAGCTTCGGCCTGGCGTCTTGCTAGTCTTCGTATATGGGCTTCGTCTCTTGATTCGATTGCTCTTGCCACTGATGGTATTGAGCCATTTATTTTTTCTCCAATTATGATCATTTGAATTCCCCTCAGTTATACATTATAAGCCTGGCGAGTAAGCGAGTACAGGGTGTCGCGAATTACAGTCTGGTTGCCTCCGAATGCGAATGCACCACCGATAACATTACCATAACCGCCGTACTCTTTAACAAAGGATTCAACGATGTCTACAACCTCATCCTCAGTAGCCTCCATGGGTATAACCATACGGACACCAATATTCAGCTTATCGCCGTACTTCTCAATAATCATGTGTCTGTCATTCATTTCCTGTGGCGTCCACGCATCTACCCCCGCTTCTATCATAGCAGGAACGAGTATCTCATTCTTTCCGCAGCAATGGAAATCAAGATACATGCCTCTCTTATGGCAGGACTCGACCAGGCGTGACAGATAGGGGACAAGCATCTCACGACAAGTGCTTAAGGAGAAGAAGGGAGCTCTCTGTGAACCCCAGTCATCGTGGAATAGGATTATGTCTGCATCGTAGTAGGTCATATACTTCTCAAAAAGCTTATCATAGAAGTCGCAAAGCGCGTCAAAAAGACGGTGAACACTATCTTTTTCGTCATCATCTACGATTGCAAGTGCAGCATTTTCAAAATCCATGAAGGAAATCAGACGCTCAAACAGACCATTCATGACCCAAAGTATTGTCATCCGGTCAGGGCTCAGAAACTCACGGTGTCTAGCTGCACTGCCTTCCCAGTCATATTGGTCGAGGTCAGGAAACTCTATGTATTCCTCCCATCGGGTTATATCAGGTACTTTGGGATTACCGGGCTGTACCATAGAACCGCCGACCTTCTCAACATAGACCCACTCAATACCGAAGAAATCTTTTCCTCCGGCATCTTTCAAGTCTAGCGGATCAGCATCAATAACAAAACCACGAGCTATATTATCGGGAATGATTCGCGGTATGAGAGTGATACTGTCGAAGGCCGAAGGCATCCACAAAGGGCGCTTCCCCTCAAACAGAAGTTTGTAGTTTTCCTTCGGTGTTATTGGGGTATTGAGCTTTGGGAGCCCGGGAGCACGGGGTAGCATGGATTTAAACTCGCCGATTATCTGCATTTCTTTGTCGATGTCAAACGGAATTCTTTCCAAAAAGATACCCTCCCTTTGTTATTTTGCTTAAATATTCATAAAGCTAATTATAGACTGTTTGTAAAATAGTGTCAATGATTGGATGGGATTTTATGTTGTAGAACTAATACATCTACATCGGTGATTCTAAAACCCCGACTGACGCTTTGCTGCAAGTACAACATGCTTGACAAGAACACTTGTGGTTACAGTACCTACTCCTCCGGGTACGGGTGTAACTGCCTCGACTATTGCATCAGCAGCTTCATAATCTACATCACCGCATAGCTTGCCTTCATCGTTTACATTGATCCCCACATCGATGACAATTTGACCTTCACGCAGGTAGTCCTTTCCGACGATGCCAGCTCTACCGGCAGAAACAATTAGCAAATCGGCTGCTTTTGAGATGGAAGGAGTATCAACAGTTCGTGTATGGCAGACAGTAACCGTTGCATTGCGTTTTATAAGCATCAACGCAGCAGGTTTTCCTACGACAAGGCTTCTCCCGATTACAACAGCATTCATTCCCGTAACATCGATTCCGTAATAATCCAGTATCTCCATACAGGCTTGAGGAGTACAAGGTGGGAATCCAATGTCTTCACCAGTGTAAACACCGACCATAGAGCCATCTGTAATACCGTCCACGTCCTTTTCAGGGCGGATTGCATTTCTGATCAGGCTGTCATCAATATGTCGGGGGAGCGGTCTGAGAATAAGTATGCCGTGTACAGTTTCATCCTTATTTAGATCTTCTATCTCAGATAACAGTCTATCCTGAGGCACCTCATCGGGGAGTAGGATCTTTTTAACTTCTACGCCTACCTTGGCACACCGATTTGACGCTCCACGTTCGTAGGATATGTCATCACCGCGCTCGCCGACTCGCACAATTGCAAGCTTTGGGACTATGCCTCTATCAGAGAGAAATGATACCTCACCCTTAATGCTTTTGTTAATAGAGGATACGACTTCTTTACCACTTAATGCTTTTGCCATACTATCTCCTTTCTCAGCCCAGCTTATCGAAGACGTATTTAGTCACTTCATCTGCAAGCGGCACGTATTTCTCAAGTAAGTCGTTTGCTCTCTTGTTAGCATTGCTTGCATATTCTGTGTCGGTCATGGATTTTGTGTTTATAAACACATTAAAACTTGCACCTACAAGTGCTGCCCGGCATAATGCCGCACCAACTCCGGCATCGCTTAATACAAGGCTGCTACCTTTTTCCGCAAACTCCTTTTGGAGCTCTATTGCTTTACAGCAAAGCTCCATAATCTCAAGCGGAACAGAGCAGGCGTCTTTTAGGGCTGCCTCCATAATCAGTGCCCTCTCGGCCTTATCCTCATCGGTCTTCTTAGGTAATCCGTATGCTTTTGATAGTGGTTCAAAGACTTCAGCGTCGCGGTCCACCATACGGAGTAGTTCGTTTTGAACTTCGGTCATCCTGTCCATAAGAGAAATAATATCTTGCTCAACATCTGCATACTTCTTTTTCCCGACAGTCAGTGAACCTACCATGTTACCAAGTGCAGATCCAATTGCTCCTACATACGCAGAAGCTCCGCCCCCACCGGGTACAGGGGATTTACTAGATAGGGCGGATACAAACTCTCTGCAACTCAGTTCCGTAAAACTCATATCATTCCACCTCATTTTCCCATAATCTATCTCATGTCCTGAAACTATCTAAACATCAGAACAAGCCGGATATTCTTCCAGTCTTGTCCACATCTATTGACTCGGCAGCGGGTACCTTCGGGAGTCCCGGCATTGTCATTATTTCACCCGTGAGTGCAACAATGAAGCCCGCTCCCGCAGATAGTTTAATATCTCTAACTGTTACTTTAAAGTTCCTCGGTGATCCAAGTAGCTTTGCATCATCCGAAAAGCTGTACTGGGTTTTTGCCATGCAAACAGGTAGATTTCCAAAGCCCAGCTTCTCCAACCTTCTTATCTGTCTACGGGCAGAGGAAAGAATTTCCACGCCTTCTGCTCTGTATACTTTGCGGCATATGTCTTTGATCTTATCTGCGATTGAACTTTCGGTATCGTAACAAAAAGTGAAATTATTCTCGGCTTCACAGAGCCGGATGACTTCCTCAGCAAGCTCTATTCCGCCTTCGCCGCCCTTTCCCCAGACCTCGGAAAGCGCTACATTTACGCCGAGTTTCCTACAGCTGTCCTCAACCAGTTTAAGTTCTGCCTCAGTATCGGCAGGGAAGCGGTTTATTGCAACAACTGCAGGCAGGCCAAAGACATCAGTGATGTTCTCGACATGCTGCAGAAGGTTTGGTAGACCTTTCTCGAGAGCTTGAAGGTTTTCGACGTCTAGTTCCTTCTTGTCTGCACCCCCGTGCAACTTCAAGGCACGAACAGTAGCCACAACAACAACTGCGTCGGGTACTAGTCCAGCAAATCTGCACTTGATATCGAAGAATTTTTCAGCACCGAGATCCGCACCAAATCCAGCCTCGGTGATAACATAGTCGGAAAGTTTTAGAGCCATACGTGTGGCTACGACCGAATTGCATCCATGTGCTATATTTGCAAAGGGTCCGCCGTGAATAAATGCAGGGGTGTGCTCCAATGTCTGGACAAGGTTAGGTTTTAGGGCATCCTTTAGAAGCGCAGCCATGGCTCCGGCTGCGTTGAGATCTCCTGCAGTCACAGGATCATTGTCATAGGAGTATCCAATGACGATCCTACTGAGCTTTTCTTTTAGATCCTCAAGGTCCATTGCCAGACAAAGAATAGCCATTATCTCACTTGCAACAGTGATATCGTAGCTATCTTCACGCGGAACTCCGTTGGTTCTTCCATTTAGTCCGTTTACTATATATCGGAGCTGTCTGTCATTCATATCGACACAGCGGTGCCAAGTGATTTGAGTAGGATTTATTCCAAGCTTGTTACCTTGGTAGATGTGGTTGTCTATCATAGCGGCCAACAAGTTGTTTGCAGCACCAACTGCATGCATATCGCCAGTGAAGTGGAGGTTTATATCCTCCATTGGCACTACTTGAGCGTAGCCGCCACCAGCGGCACCTCCCTTAACACCAAAAACCGGTCCAAGAGAGGGCTCCCTCAGAGCCACCATCGTCTTTTTGCCAATTCTTCGCATCCCATCAGCCAAACCAACTGTGGTTGTAGTTTTGCCTTCCCCTGCGGAAGTCGGGGTGATGGCAGTGACGAGAACAAGTTTCCCGTCAGGGGTATCCTTCAGTTCATCCAGCAGGTTCAGATCGATCTTTGCCTTGTAGTTTCCGTATAGTTCAACACTTGACTCAGGGATTCCCGCAGTACGGGAGACTTCAATGATATTTTGCATACTTGTGCTCTGTGCTATTTCGATGTCACTTTTGAAACTCATATCCTGTCTATTCCTTTCCTATATTTTTATAAACACAGAAAAACCCATTAACAGCTCTTCTATGATATATTCTGCAAACTGCAAATAGCTAGCTGAAAAACTTACGGTTTGTGTATCCATTAGTACTCGCCGGGCATGTTGTCGAGCTCCTCCATCGAAAAGACCGGACCGTCTACACACACGTATTTGTGACCGATATTACACTTTCCACATTTACCGATTCCGCATGTCATACGCATCTCAAGCGTTGTATAAATTCGGTTCTTTGGTATACCCATCTTCACAAAAGCATCTGACAAGGCCTTTATCATTACAGGGGGGCCGCATAGTACAGCGTAAGTGTTCTGAATATCAAAAGAGATATCATGAACAAGATTATTGGGGAAACCTACGAGTCCGTCCCATTCTGGCTCCGGATTATCTATAGTAAGCAAAAGATCGGTGTCAGGGTAATTTGACCATCTTTCGTAATCGTACTTGAAAAGGAAATCCTTTGTGGAACGGGCTGCGAGCAGCATTTTGATGTTGCCGTATTTCTGTCTGTTTTCCGGCAGGAAAATCAGTTCAATCATTGGACGCAGCGGTGCGAGACCCAGCCCGCCAGCAACATAGAATATGTCGTGACCCTCCATCTCCTTTATGGGGAAGCTGTTTCCGTACGGTCCCCGCAGGTAAACAATATCGCCTGGGCGTAATCTGTGAAGATTGTCAGTGACATAGCCAGTTCTTTTTATGCAAAGCTGAATAGTGTCTTCAACGATGGGGGAGGAAGCAAAACCAAAGGGGGCTTCACCGACACCCGAAACCGTTAGCTCTACAAACTGTCCGGGCTCAAATGAAATAGGTTTCGCTGGAGATAGTATAAATGTTTTTACATCCTGAGAGTCGGAAGTGGTCTCCTGGATTATATCTAGGATCTTTGTCTTTATTGGAATATAGGGATTTAAGCATGCACATCCTAGATCCTTGGTTTCGGTAGTGACACTGCTAGCATTGTAGTTATTAGGGTTTCTTTCTGCTTCGAACATCTATACACACTCCTCCGCCTTTGATACCTTTGAAAATATGGTCCGGTCAAGAATGTCCTGGACAGCTCTTAGTATATTTAGGCCGCCCGGACAGGCGCGAATGCAACGTCCGCAACCGGTACAAGCTATTACAGAACAGTTCTTTGGAACGTACATATATTTGTGCAAAACACGTTGTCTAAAGCGTTCACGTTGTGTTGCACGTGGATTGTGTCCAGAGGCGTGCAGTGTGAAACTTGGGTACATGCAGCTATCCCAACACCTGTTACGACAGGTTACTCCACAATCCTCTACATCGCGGAATTCAAAGCAGTGGCATGTTGGACATATGTAGGTGCAGATTCCACACTCTAGACAGCTTTCAGAGTATAACTCCCATGGTATTTCTTCAAATAATTCTTTCTCGTCTGCATCAATTCTAAGATTCTTTGTGGTACTCTCATTGACACGACTGTTGATTTCGGAAACTTCTGGACTACCGCTCTCTAACACTTGTGCGTCAAATATTGAAAACAGACTCTCATACTTTTCGTCTAGAATATAGAGAAAAACGATATTATTGTCATTGTCTATGGATATAAACGCATCACTATAGTCTGAAAAGGTCATATCGATACCCAACTCATCACAGAAACAGCCAGGCTTCTTGTGTACACAGCCCATGCCTATTACAATGAGGGATTCCCGGCGTCTGAAATAGTATGGGTCAGAAAACTTATTGTTTTCCTTGGAAAAGACTTTATCCATCACATTTATTGCTGTAATGTCACAGGGCTTTACACCGATCAGTATCGTAGGCTTCGGAGTATCGGGGACATCTATCCCGTCATCGGATATGCGTAATATAGTCTCAACACGCGGGAAGAGTATCTCCTTCGGTGATTTGTAGGGTAACTCATCGCTCAGGTCTATCTGGGCGGGATCAACTATGTCTGTATAATCGAGAGTCCCGTTGATCCTTGAGGGTGCAACTACCCTGTAATCTCCAAACAGTTTGCCTATGCCGTCATGAAATGCGCTACGACTCATCTTGAGGATTATCATATCCCTTCACCTCCGAGAAAGCCTGTATCTCTGTCGGTCTGATCGAAACTATTCATAGCAGATGGCAAATCCGCATTAATGCCTGCACGAAAGTCGTACTGGTCTTCGATAAATCTGTTAATTTCATCGTATATGTACTTAAGACTTACTCCGGAGGGGCAGACATTCTCACAAGCACCACAGGTAACACAGCGGCCAGCGAGATGCATTGCTCTTGTGAGGTGAAATGCAATTTTGTTACCTGTATCGACATCTCTCTGATGCCAGTTTGTCATCTTTCGGTCAACAAAACAGGATTCGCAGTAACAGCCCGGACATGCCTGACGGCAGGAGTAACATAGAATACACTTATCAATCTCTCTTAAGAATCTGTTACGACGGTCTTCTCTACTGCTATCGGCATTGAAGTCGACAAAGGTGTCGGTAGATGGCGGGGAGGGTAGACCAATAAACTCTTTTCCTCCATCAGCCGCAACAGGATAGTCCCAAATTGCTGGCACTGTTGATGTACAACCCAGGCACCCATGTGCAAGTACCCCATCCCGATTTAGAACACCGCCACATTCGATTCCGATTATCGTAATGTTTTCTCTTTCAAGTTGGTTTTCGGCAATTAGATTTACAATAGAGCGTGTATCGCAGGGCTTTGCGACAACTGCGACCTTTCCATCAAATCTCTTGAAGTAGGGTGCAAGGTTACGCCAGCAATTCTCATTCCATACAAGCTTTTCGGCCTGTTCGGGAGATCTTGCAAATAGCGGAATGGGGGAGCCTCCAATGTCATCCTCCTGAAACCCGATAACGACATCGACCGTGTCAGAAGAGAGGAGCTCCTTTGCTATCAGACGAATGCACCGTTCCTGTTCTTCGAAGTCCTGTACAACCCCAGGGGAGTCATTTTGCTTCAACTTATCGCCCATCTATGCTCACTCCCTTCACATCGACCGCAATATCTCTCGGGGGCAGGGCAGGGCCCAGCTTCCGTATTTTCTCTGTAACTTCCTCAACTACATCTGCAAATCTACCGCCCTCTGAAGCAGAGACCCAAGTAAAGTGTACTCTATCTTCTCCAAAACCGCAAACTGAAAGCAAATGCTTGAGTACAGAAAAGCGTCTTCTAGCATACATGTTTCCGGTAAGATAGTGACAGTCGCCCGGGTGACAACCTGACACCAAGACACCGTCAGCTCCGTCAACAAGAGCTTTTATTATGTATTGGGGGTTGATCCTCCCTGAGCAGGGAACACGGATTATCCTTATACTCGGTGGATACTGCAGCCTACTCGTTCCGGCCAAATCAGCACCTGCATAGCTGCACCAGTTGCAGAGGAAAGCAATAATTGTTGGGCACCAATTCTCTTGTAGTTTATCTGGCATAACTTATCACCTGCTTTCCCTTCTGCGTAATAGGTAGTCAATCTCATTAATGATTTGACTGTCACTAAATCCGCCGATGTCGATTGCGCCGCACCTGCAGTTTGCTGCGCAAGTACCGCAACCCTTGCAGAGTACGTCATTGACGACTGCTTTCTTTACCTTTCTGCCTCTTATAGTCACATCTTCGACAGTTATTGCTCCATAGGCACAGACTGCTTCACAAGTTCCACATGCAGTACAATAGTTTGTATCTACGTGAGCTATAGTGCCCTCAGTTTCAAGGGATTCCTTAGAAATTACGGTTGCTGCTCTTCCAGCGGCTGCAAGACCCTGGATCAAACTCTCGCGTATATTTCGAGGAGAGTGTGCAAGGCCGCATACATAGACCCCTTCAGTGGCAAAGTCAACCGGTCTTAGCTTGACATGGGCCTCAAGGAAAAACCCATCCTGAGTTGTGGGAACCTTAAGAAGCTGGGCAATCTGCTTATTGGCATCTTCGTTGGCCTCGACGGCTCCGGCCAGTACAACCATGGACGCATCTATGGTGATATTTTCAGACAGCTCTTCGTCAAAGACAGTAACCGTAAGAGTACCGTCTTGGCTAGCACTGACCATTGGCTTTCTGTTTTCCTCGTATCTAATGAATTGGACTCCCATAATACGTGCTTTGCGATACTGCTCCTCGTACATACCATAGGACCTCATATCGCGACAGAGTATGGTAATATCCGCATCGGGATTCAGTCTCTTTAGTGCAACTGCATTTCGTAATGCTTGATTGCAGCACACACGACTACAGTACATGCGTGGTTCTTCACGTGATCCGACACACTGTATCATAACTACACGGTCTGCCTGCAAAAGCGAAGGATCGGATTCAAGGAGGGCCTTATCAAGTTCGAGTTGAGTTATAACACGATTATCCTCACCATATAGGTACTCATTGGGCTTTCTTTCATGTGCACCGGTAGCAACAACCGTTACTCCGTGTCTGATAGGTGTTGAGACATTGCCCGAACGGAGAGTCGTAGCGAAGTTTCCGACATAGCCCTCAATCTTCTCGACTTCTGTATTCAGGTGTACCTTTATTAGTCTATTTGCGTTTACATCTTTGACTAATCTTCTTAGATAGTTTTGTATTGGACGCCCCTCGAAGGTGGCATTGAGATGTAATGCATTTCCGCCCAATTGAGAGCTTTTCTCAACAATAACAGTCTCAAATCCCATGTCCGCAAATGCAAGCGCCGCACTCATACCTGCAACACCGCCACCTATTATCAGTGCCGAGGGCTCAACAGGAATCCGTTTTGTGTAAAGCTCATTGGAAAGCGATACTTTTCCTACGGCCATACGTACAAGGTCCTTTGCTTTCTCGGTAGCCGACCTCTTGTCATTCATATGTACCCATGAGCACTGATCTCGGATGTTTGACATATTAAACAGGTAAGGATTTAGTCCGGTCTTTCTCAAGACATCCTGAAACAGCGGTTCGTGTGTTCTAGGTGTGCAGGATGCTACAACCACTCGGTTAAGGTTATGTTCCTGGATACGCTCTGTAATTTGCTTTTGGGCATCGACAGAACAGGTATAGAGATTCTCTTCAACATGGACGACAAACGGTAACGATTCGGTATAGCGGCATACTTCGGGTACATCAACATACCCACCAATGTTGATACCACAGTGGCAAACAAAGACTCCTATACGTACAGGCTCTCTTGAAACATCTCTCTGGGGTACGGTTTCAACCGGTTTAAAGTATTCACTATACTTGGCGTTATCCTCGGTAAGCCCGCTTACCATACCCGCTGCAACTGCGGCAGCAGCGCTTGCCTCAATTACAGTTTCGGGTATATCCTTTGGCCCTGCGGCAGCGCCGCACGCTAATATACCTGGAA
This sequence comes from Clostridiales bacterium, assembly GCA_012520195.1. Taxonomy (GTDB): domain Bacteria; phylum Bacillota; class Clostridia; order Oscillospirales; family JAAYOS01; genus JAAYOS01. The sequence goes on from JAAYOS010000065.1 coordinate 16,809, forward strand.
AGGATGTATTAGGTGCCTCAAAATCATCACAGTGAATGAAACCGTATCTGTCGGTCTTAACACCTATTTTTTTCATCAACTCAGCCGTTTCGTCGTTGGCCTTGAACCCCGTTGATAGCACAACCAGATCGTAATCTGAATAGCGTACCGAGCCGTCTGGTCCAACACTGCTCAGTTTAAGTGAGCCATCATCGTTCTCATTGATTTCACCGACACGGCTTCTGATAAAGTTTACTCCATACTTATCGCGCGCGGACAGTACATACCTATCAAAGTCCTTACCGAATGCCCTCATATCCATATAGTAAATATCTATCTGCTCCACAGAGGGGAGGTGCTCTTTAGTGATCTGTGCTTCTTTTACGGCATACATGCAGCAAACAGAGGAGCAGTAATCTACATCACACTGGTGATCTCTCGAACCTACACACTGAATAAAAGCGATACGTTTAGGCGCACGCCCGTCACTCATGCGTTGAACGTGTCCCGAAAAGGGACCGGAAGCAGACAGTATGCGCTCATACTCCATAGCGGTGACGACATCTTTGTATCTGCCATAGCCTAATTCATATGGGATCTTGTCAGTCATATCGCATCCTGGAGTGAGTATTACAGAGCCGACATCTAATTCAATGACTCTGTCCTTGGCTTCATGGCAGATCGCACCGCTTTGACATGCCTCTTCACACGCACGGCATTCACAACAAATGGAACAGTCGACACATCTCAAAGCTTCTGTCTTAGCCTGTTCATCGGTCAGTCCAAGCTCAACCTCATCGAAAGTACTCTTCCTACGGTCTAAATCAATCATGTTCATTGATGCACGATGGAAGTAGGGCACGTTCTTAAGGTCGACCCGACTAATATCTGTCTCAGGCAACAGGTGAGGGTCAACAGGTAAATCTTTGTTTTCTAGAAAGTTGATTATCGCTTTAGCGGCGCGGTTACCGGCAGCAATGGCCTCTATTACCGTTGCTGGTCCGGTCTCAGCATCGCCACCCGCGAAAATATCGGAGACCCTGGTTTTACAATGCTCTGCTTCAATATTGCCGTACTTGTCGAAACAGTCAAACCCGGCTTCACGGATTGAGTTATCGACCTTCTGGCCAATGGCAACAATTATAGTATCCGCCTGGATCGTAAATTCTGATCCCTTAACAGGAACAGGCCTGCGTCTACCAGATGAATCGGGTGGTCCAAGCTCATTTTTCAGACAGCGAAGACCGATTATTCTATCTTCGGAGTTCTCATCAATAAGAACCTCGGTCTGTGTTGTCAAAAAGGAGAATTTCACTCCCTCTTCCACTGCATGTGCAACTTCCCACTCATTTGCGGGCATTTCATTTTCTGTTCTGCGGTATACAACAGTAACGTCAGAACCAAGGCGAATTGCCGAGCGTGCAGCGTCCATAGCAACGTTTCCGCCACCAATGACAACCACTTTCTTGCCAATATTAGGTGTATTACCTAGATTTAACTCACAAAGAAAATCTATGCTAGAAAGTACGTTCTTATTATCTTCACCGGGGATACCCATCTTGGAATCGACGTGTGCGCCGATTGCCACAAAGAAAGCCTTATAGCCTTCCTTTCTGAGGTCGTCAAATTTCAGATCCTTACCTATTGGGGTGTTATAACGGATCTCAACCCCAAGTTCTTCAATCAAATCAATTTCATGCTGCAACACCGATTTGTCAAGTCTATAGTCGGGAATACCAATTTTAAGCATTCCTCCACCGACAGGAAGCTTCTCAAATACTGTGACCTTATAGCCCTCTTTAGCAAGCGTATAAGCACAGTTAAGACCAGCTGGACCTGCACCTATAACAGCGACCTTTGTATCCTTCGGCTTTATATCAAAGTCAAGTGAGTCGCCATCCTCCGATTCGCGCGCCTTATCTGCGATGAATCTCTTAATTGCAGCGATTGAGATGGGTTCTTCTACAAACCGACGAGAACAGTTTTCTTCACAAGGATGGAAGCATACACGACCTAGTACTCCCGCAAAGGGCGTAACTCTTCTTACAACATCGAGTGCCTCCGAATAACGCCCCACACCGGTCAGAGAAACATACCCGTGTGCATCGATATGTGCAGGGCAGTTATATTTACAGGGTGAGGAGCCCTTTTTGTCTATTACAACTTTATTGGGTGCTGCTTGTGCGTAGGGCTTGTATACGGCATGTCTATTGCCAAGTCCCATATCAAACTCACTTTTCTGTTCAATGGGACAGACGAGAGTACAGTCGTCACAACCCTTGCATTTCTCCTCATCGATGTACCGCGCTTTTCTACGTATGGTAACTTTGAAGTTGGGAAACTCTCCCTTTATATCGATGACATCACTCCATGTCATGGTATTTACAAGGGGATGGTTAAATGTTTCGGTGACTTTAGGTGCAAGGATACAGGCGGAACAGTCATTTGTAGGAAAGGTCTTATCCAACTGTGCCATTCTTCCACCAATGGAGGGTGACTTTTCGACCAAAAATACGGGGATGCCCATTTCGGCCAAATCGTGTGATGCCTGGATTCCGCCGATACCTCCGCCTACGACAAGAACAGGCTTCTTAATTTTCTGAGACATCTGCGCTCCGTTTCTCAGCGGTCTAAACCAGAATTTTCGAAACCACTATCTTACCGCTGATAAATAGTGGTTTTTGTGGAATGCGAAACAATGAATAGGATTTAATCAACATGCTAAATATCACTTATCACAGCATATATATCTTCTAGTCGCCGCCTCTTTGCCTCCTCTTCAATAGCTTCAAATCTTGCGGCAAGCTCGGGGGATACATATCCCTCTCGGACGGCAAGACTTCGAAGAGCACGGATTACGTCTGCAGGGCGTGCGTCCTGGGGACAATGTGCCACACAAGTATGACAACCGCTGCATTTCCATAACTCGGCTGAGGATAGAAGCTCCTCGCGTGCCCCAATAAGAGCAAGGCGCATTATCGTCCGCGGACTATATTCCCCATCGATTTCGCTTACCGGACATCCGGCAGTACATGTACCGCAGAGGTAGCATTGCATTAGCTTTTCACCGCCGGGTAATGTAGAGATTTCTTTCTTGAATAGAGGATTTACCTGTATTGCCATATGTACCTCCGGCTTTCTTATGTATTAAAAACAACATAGTTATTGATGACTAATCGCTATGGTTGCTATCGAATGTAGGCATCAATCCAGCTCTTTCAATAATGGTCGGCACGATTTTTTCCCAGCCCACAGCCATTATATGTATTCCGCTGAGACCCTCAATCTTACGTAGCCGGTCTATGATCTCTAGAGCAATTGTTATGCCTTCTTCCTCCTGGTTCTCAGAGTTACGCATCCGCTCAATCAGCTCATCAGGTATACTCATGCCTGAAACCTTCTTGGTCATCTCCATAGAGCGCAAAGACTTATTTACAAGGATACCTGCCTGAATATAGACTTCATTATGAAGACCTAGTGATCGTACTTCACTCATCCAGCTTTCAAAACTATCGACATCGTATATCGCCTGTGTCTGGACGAACTGGGCTCCAGCTTCGATTTTTTTCTTTAGTCGGATGATCTGGAGCTCCCGGGGATCGGCAAAGGGGTTAGTAGTTGTTCCGATAAAGAACTTAGGCATATTCTTGCCCTTTTTGCCATTAATGAAGATACTGTGATTCTTCATATCTGCAACAGCCTTGATAAGCTGTATTGAGTCCAAATCAAAAACATTTTTTGATTGAGGATGGTTTCCCAACGACTGGTGGTCTCCCGACAGACAGAGTAAATTTCTAAGTCCAAGCGCATATGCACCAAGCAGATCACTCTGAATAGCGATACGGTTTCGGTCACGGCAGGTCATCTGTAAAATGGTTTCAACGCCCCGTGTTAACCCAATGTATGACGCTGCAAGGGAGGACATGCGCACGATTGATGTTTGGTTGTCTGTTACATTTGCTGCGTGCACAACTCCACGCAGTACATCAGCACTCTTTTCGACATGTGAAGCATTCGAGCTCATCGGTGGTCCTATCTCTGCGGTAACTACGAACTCTCCCGATTCATAAGCTCTCTGGAGGCCGCTGATATATTCATTTTCTAAGCTTGGCATCTAGTCCACCTCCAGGTACACTGAACTTTTTCTCAGGCTTCTCGGACCTCCATCACGACTACTGCTCCAGTCTCTTGGCGGGAGTGTCTCCAGCAGTAGGTCAAGCCTGTTTTGTGCCTTTAACCGGTCATATATGATTTGCCAGGCACATTCTATATCGGGGTTTATTTCACAGCGTCCGTCTGAGCTCCCTCCGCACGGCCCGTTAAAGAGGCTCTTTGAACAGCGGGCGACAGGACAGACACCACCTGTCTTTTCAAGCAGACACTCGCCGCACCCCTGGCAAAACTCAGTCCAGTAGCCCACATCACGAGTCACTCCAAAGAATTTTGTGTTAAGAGCGGGTACTATATGTTTACCGGGGTAGAGTTCGGCAAAAAATTGTACACCGACACCGCAACCCATAGAAAGGACGGCATCAGCCCACTCAATATCTTCTTCAAAATCGACAAAAAATTCTCGATCGCACTGACGCTCTATAGTCTTTACACGGATCTGAATACCTTCTAGCTCGCTAACCAGTTCAAGAAGGGTACATAGCTCAATTGCTTCCTTCTCGCCACCTGTCATACAGACTGTGACGCAAGTGCCACATGCAGCGATGAGTAGCTTTTTGTATGGCTTAATTGACTGCACTATTTCTTCGATCGGCTTTTGTTCAGCTACAATCATAACAACTCTATCCTCCTAAGTTAATTCAATGCATCGCGTAGCGGGTAGGGCATTGAATGCGATAATTGAACAAACTTGATTCTATCCGGATCCTTATTAACGGCTAACAGTGCTTTCTTGATCCTCTCGACTTGCAGCCGTGCACGACTATTTCCGTCAAAGTGTTTACATGCGTTGTCTGGACAGACGGCAATAATTACCTGTTTGTAGTTATTCAAAGATTGAAAAACCTGTGCAACGTCAATGTTACCGCCACACGGTATTGATACGATCGAGGCATTTGTTTCACCTGCAAAGGTTCTTGCGGCAATAGCAGCTGAGTTTTCACAGCAGAAAGCAACGGTTTGCAGTGCTTCAAGCGAATCAGGGACTTCTTCTGAGATCTCTGTAGAAGATCTAGAATGAGCAGTGTGTGAGGCACTTCCGATTACAATAGCATTTGCTGGACAGACAGCTACACAAATTCCGCAACCGGAACAATTAGACTTGAGAACTCCCATTGCATGTGCATCGTGATTGGGTGCCAGTGCTCCGTGCGGGCATACTCGGTAGCACGTATAACAAAAAGCACATTTTTTTGCGTCAATCTCGACTGTGTTATCGGTGATTACTGCAGTGCTTCTGATTTCATTGGCGATGGAGTTTACAATCTCCTCTAGAGATAAAGATAACATAAGTCCTGTATCTATGTAGAAAACATTCCTTCTACTCGTATGGCCCTGCAAAAGGAACCAACGATTCGAATTTATTTTTCCATTATCATGTGTTCGGAGTCGCAGGGCATCAGCATAATCCAAAACACTCTCATCAGGGGAACAAGTACAATCGATGATCAGGGGAGAGGTTATATTGTAGGTATCTGTTCCGTCATCTATTGTTATTGTGCTCGTGTACCCCTCATCTGATAATGATACACTTCTATATTTTAAGAATGAAACTCCCAGGTCTCTCGCTTCATGATACAACGATTCAAGGCCAGGCATCCTGCTGCCTACTGACTTGCATAATACACAGACATGGCGTTTGCCTGAAGCAATCTCGATAGCCCGTTCTAATACAAGCTTCCATAGGTAAGGATTTGAATCGCTGTCTTTATTCAGTAACATAACAATAGTTTCTAAAGGGTTCACCTTTCGGATAAGACGCCATGCATATTGACTATCTGTGATAAAGGGGGAAACCTCAGACCGGCTTACTAGAACAACAGGGTGTTCATCCACAAGAGCCCTTGCCTCATATGGCGATGAAGCGAGTTTGATTTCAAAGCCCTCTTTTTCAAATAAATCAGCAACACCGGCGAGGTATGTGCTGTTTCCAGCTAATACAGTTTTCATTGTTGTACACCGCCCTGTCTGTTTAACTGAGCAATCCGAAGTCCAACCTCCCTCGACTGGGAGACAGTCTCATTGATAAATTTCGGTCCCGAGGCACAGCCTGCAATAAAGATATGCGTCATCTCGGGGGATTGGACGTACTCGAGGAATCCGTCTCTATTCACCCTGAGACCAGTAATGTCTGAAAGTGCTACGTTAGACTCATTAGGGTGAATCCCGTCACAAAGAATCACGTACTCAAATGACTCCCTGGAAAGAGTTCCTTCAGTATTCTCGTAAAGTACCTCTGGTAGTTCGCCTTCAAGGACTATTCTTGCAGGGCGACAGCGGACCAGGCGAATATTGCTCTCTTCCAATTGACTGATAACGTCATGCTTATCTCCAACTGTCTGGATGTCCATATAGAAGAAGGTAATATTGCATTCATTATAATAGTGCCTGATAACCTTTGCCATACGTGTCGCATAACTGCAGCAAACTTGTGAGCAATATTGAGACTTATCTTTAACACTACGCGAACCATGGCATAAAATAAAAGCAACGCTCGTTGGTGCTGAAGGAAGAAGAGTAGATGCAGTACGATACTTGAAAATTCTCTCCATTTCCGTACCAGTGATCACTCTATCCGACCCGTAGATTTCAAGAGAGGCATTGATACCGGTATCGCTCTCTAAAAAACCGTTTGCCAGCACTATTTCGGTTGCTTTTAACTCCGTAAACTTGTTGTTATGCTCTATGTAAGCCGTAAAGCCGTCTTCATCAGGCCATAAGTCAACCAGTTTTGAATTCAGTAGGATATTGATATTGCTATCTTTTTCGGTGGCTTCCCACAGGTTTCCTGTGATGCAAACACCGCATTGGTTGCATTCGGTGTCGGCTTTGCATCCATACTCCCGAACCTTACCTCCGATTTGAGGCGACAGCTCCAAAACTGTGGACTTTAATCCCTCATCTGATAAAGTTCGGGCCACAGTGCAGCCTGCAAGGCCACCTCCAATTATCAGTACATTATTCACACAATCACCGCCCGGTTACAACTTGATTTTTGGATTAATCGCACAGACTATGTTAAATTATATATTGTGGGTTTACTGATGTCAAGAAAAGTAATTAAGTTGATTACTGCATTTCAGAAGAACTTGTTAATAGTCTGGGTTTCCTTTATAATAAAAATGAAACAGACAGAAAATGGGGTATAAATATGAACACCGATGAGGTAATTCGCAGAGCTCTGGACCAAGGATTCTCTTTTTCAGTCCCCCTCGACCCGGCCACAATTAAATTAAGACCTGAGGTTCGGGATATGTGTGCATCAAATAGATGCCACAGCTATAACAAGAACTGGACATGTCCACCCGCAATTGGTACCCTTGACGAGTGTAGTGAACGGATAAGTCGTTACAGTCGCGGTATTTTAGTTCAGACCATGGGATACCTTGAGGATGAGTTTGACATTGAGGGAATGGAGGAAATCTCAATAAGTCACAGACATAATTTCGCTTCATTCCACGATATTCTGATCAAAGACTTTCCCAATGCTCTATCACTCGGAGCGGGCGGCTGCACTAGGTGCGAAAAGTGTACATATCCCGATTTGCCTTGCAGATTTCCTCACCTTGCACTATCTTCGATGGAAGGATACGGTATGATTGTGAGCGAAGTATGCAAGATGAATGGTCTTCCTTACAACTACGGAGTAGGTACTCTGGTTTTTGTCGGCTGCTACCTACTGGACTAATAAATAACAAGGGGGGAGTAGAGTTGAACAACAAAACTTATCGTGTACTGTTTTTGCCCGAGCGCAAAGAGATATATCTGGATACCGGCACAAACATCATGGATGCATTCCATATTGCTAATGTAGCGATCGATGCGCCTTGCGGTGGTAACGGCACATGCGGAAAGTGTCTGGTTAAAGTCATTACGGAAGATGGAACAGTGGACGAAGTGCTGGCGTGCAAAACATTTATCCGCGAGAACATGACGATCGATATTTCTCATAAATCGTCAGACTACCATATACTCCAAGGCGGCAGTATGAATAAAACTGATCTAAAGCCGATGATCAAGCGGGTACAGGTTTTTGTTGAGAAAGCACAACTTGGCGATCACCGATCCGAGTGGGAGCGGTTGTGCGAAGCAATCAGTACTGTCTGTAATATCCCCACCCAAGAGCTCACTACCAGTACTCACGTTCTATCTACCCTCTATAACGATTTTATCCGGTTCAACCGGAATGTCGATGTAATATTATTCGATAGGGAAGTGCTTTGCGTCTGTCCTGTTGGTTCCCCCTTATATGCAGTAGCATTTGACATAGGCACTACGACTATTGTGGGTTACCTGTTAAACCTGGACACCGGTGAGCAAGTAGCCGTATCTAGTGTACTAAACCCGCAATCTGCATATGGTGCAGATGTAATAGTAAGATCGAAGTATTCTATTGAACATGGTGTTTCTCCACTTACAAATGCAGTAAGGGATTCTGTTAATACGATCATAGATACTCTGTCAACCAATGCTTCCATAAACATGCATGAAATTTTCCTGATCACAATAGCTGGCAACACGTGTATGCATCATCTTTTTCTCGGAATATCACCTGCTTCATTAGTATATGCACCATACAATCCGGCAATAAGAAGTGGGTTAGTTCTTAATGCATCTGCTCTTGGTATAAAATCAAACGCAAACGCAAAGCTTATTGCTCTGCCAAACATCGCCAGCTTTCTGGGCGCAGACACTGTTTCTGCAGTTCTCGCTTCAGAAATGTATAGGACCGAGAAGTTAACTCTGTTAATAGACTTCGGTACAAACGGCGAGATCGTTCTGGGAAACCGCGACGGCATGATTGCCTGCTCAACTGCGGCCGGACCCGCTTTTGAAGGTGCTCTTATAGAATGTGGCATGCGTGGTGCGGAAGGTGCTATAGATCATGTGAGTCTAGCCGGAGGTAAAGTCGATTATTCTGTAATCGGACAGAGAAAGCCTGTTGGGATATGTGGGTCAGGACTGCTAGATATTATCGGAGAGCTCATACGTGTAGGTCTTATAGATGATACAGGAAAGTTGCATGACGAATGCAGTTCGGAAACCTCTAAAGAACTGTGCCAAAGAGTTAGGGAGATAAACGGAAAAAAAGCGTTTGTTATCGCAGAAGCTACAGAATGCGCTAATGGCTCACCGGTCTATGTCACTCAAAAAGACATCAGGGAGGTTCAACTAGCGAAAGGGGCCATTGCAGCCGGTATTATGCTGTTAGTTGAAGAGACCGCAGTGACTGTAGATACCATCGAACAAGTTCTGATTGCAGGAGCCTTCGGAAACTACATGTCACCTGAAAGCGCTTGTCAGCTCTCTATGATTCCTCCAACTCTACGGAATAGGATAATTCCAATCGGAAACGCGGCAGGTGAGGGTGCAAAGCGCGTGCTGCTCAATTCGGACGAGTACCAGTGGGCACAGCAGATTTCATCTTTATGCAAGTATTTGGAGCTTGCCGCACATCCGGACTTTCAGGATGTTTTCATCGATTGCCTTTCCTTTCCCGAGGCCATTTCGAATAATTAGCAATAGATGAGGTAAAATAGGAAAACGAATCGGTTGAACTGTTGATTGCTTTTACAAAGGGTAGGTTTATATGTGGAGAGTTGGAATTGCCGGCGGTTTCAGCGATTTATTTCTTGAGGTAGCTAGAGAGCAGTTGCGCGAGAGCAACGTTCTCCTCGAATGTGTCAACCTCAAGTCATCGGGTACAGAATATGATGCCCTTCTTGTTTCTCAGGGTGCAGATATTTCTGCCTACAAGATCTCAAGCCACATTCTTATAGTTCCCGATGATGTTACTATAAGAGATTCATCCGCTCAATGTGTTATTACTTATGGACTGTCACCAAAAAACTCAGTCACTCTCTCCAGTACAGATAACAACAAATATACATTAGCAATTCAGCGTGATATAATTTCTCTCGGGGGCTCCATCGTCTTAAGACAGGAGTTTTCACTGGACAGTATTCTTTCGCAGTATGAGACTATGGCCTTAGCATCTCTACTTGCGATATCTGATTTGTTAGAACAGTAATTATACGCTAATAATAGCATTTTTATATCTTTGTGATGGGGGTACGGTTTTGATAACTGACTTACTAAAAAGGGAATTCGTTATTCTTGATGGTGCAATTGGCACATTGCTTCAGAAGCACGGTTTAAAGACTGGCCAATCTTCTGAAAGCATGTGTTTTAGTAATGCACATATAGTCGAGAAAATTCATCGCAGCTACATTGAGAGCGGTAGCGATATAATCTATACAAATACCCTGTGCGCCAATGCAGAAAAGCTGAAGGGGAGTGGCATAAGCCCCGCACAGCTTATTGATAAGGCGGTTGGCATTGCTAGAAGTGCAGCGACCGGTACAGATACTCTTGTAGCCCTGGACGTAGGGGCGATAGGTCAGTTGATGGAGCCATATGGCCCACTTACCTTTGACTTGGCATATAATATGTTCGCAGAGCAGGTTGTCGCCGGTGTAAAGGTCGGTGCCGACCTCGTGGTATTTGAGACATTCTCCGACCTCTACGAAGTGAAGGCAGCGGTTTTGGCAGCAAAGGAGAACTCAAACCTACCGATATTTGTAACAATGACCTTTGACGAGAATGGCAGGACTTTCACAGGGTGTGATGTGCGAGCTATGGCATGTACTTTGCAGGGGATGGGAGTTGACGCTGTGGGAGTCAACTGCTCTCTTGGTCCAAAAGAGATTTACCCTATTGTTACAGAGCTTGCGCGTTATACAAGCTTACCTATTATTGTCAAGCCAAATGCGGGCCTTCCTGATCCAACAACAGGGGAGTTCAATGTGGGGAGCGATGAGTTTGCCGAAGAGATGGTCCGGTTCTCCGAACTGGGTGTTCAAATCGTCGGTGGATGCTGCGGAACCAACCCTTCTTACATAAGCGAGCTGAAGAAACGCTTTGAGAATATACGCCGCGGTTCACAGAATAGTCAGCTGGTGACTAGTTTCTGTTCTTCGACAAATGTTGTCTCACTGGACAAGTTTTGCATTATCGGGGAGAGCATAAATCCAACAGGTAAAAAGCAGGTAGAGGAAGCTCTGAAAAGCGGAGATATGACGTATATCGAAGAGTTGGCAGTAGCTCAGACAGAGGCTGGTGCCGATATGCTTGACATCAACGTCGGTGTTCCCGGTATTGACGCTCCTTCGTCTATGGTCGCTGCTATAAAATCAGTTCAGAGTGTCACCCCGCTACCTTTAGTTATTGACTCTTCCGATCCCGCAGTTCTTGAAGCTGCATTGAGAGCATATAACGGCAAACCACTTGTTAACTCTGTTACAGGTGAAGCAAGAAGCCTAGATAGAATACTACCCCTTGTCAAGAAATACGGTGCCGCTGTCATTGGGCTGACACTTGATGAGCATGGTATCCCGGAGACTGCAGAACAACGAGTGTCCATCGCTAGGAAGATAATGAGTGCATGCATTGATTATGGCATACCAAAAGAGAATCTGATAATTGATACTCTTGTTCTTACAGCTTCTACAGAACAGAAGTCCGCAATTGAGACACTGCGGGCTGCTAAGCTTGTAAAAGAACAGCTTGGCCTCTCAACCTCACTTGGTATTTCAAACATCTCTTTCGGTCTTCCTAAACGCGAGCTTGTCAACAGCACATTTCTAACTGTTGCACTCAGCTATGGCATCGATATGGCTATTATGAATCCGGAAAACACCTCGATGATGGACGCAATTTATTCCTATAACCTTCTTTTTGGCAGTGAAAATGATACTCAGAGATACTTAGACTATATCTTACCAAGGTCAATAGTCTCCGATGCTGCTGAAGTTCCAGAATTCGATCCTAGCTTCATTGAGGATACGAGTTTCCAGGAAATGTGCGGTGAGCTGAGAAAGGCCATAATAAGAGGACTCGCCGACCATGCATCGAAGATTGCAGAAAGACTACTAGAAAATATGACCGAGACCGAGATAATCGATGAGTGCATTGTACCCTCACTTGACAACGTCAGTAAGCTCTATGATTCAGGGGAGATTTTTCTGCCGCAGATGTTAAAATCATCAGACGCCGCCGGTGCGGCATTCGATATTCTGCGCAAATCCCTTAATAGAAAGAATACCTCCTCGACTTCCAAGGGCAGAATATTGCTTGCGACTGTTCAGGGAGATATTCACGACATCGGCAAAAATATTGTCAAAGCAATGCTTGAAAACTATGGGTATCAGGTAATTGACCTAGGCAAAGATGTTCCTGCTGAGGATATTGTTGATACGGCTATCGACCAAAATATCCACCTCATAGGCCTAAGTGCCCTAATGACGACCACAGCAGATAATATCGGAACTACTGTTGCTGCTCTGCGCGAGCGAGGACACAATTGCAAGGTAATGGTCGGCGGTGCAGTACTAACTGAGGATTATGCCCGGCAACTGGGTGCGGATTACTATGGTAAAGATGCATCGGAAGCACTTAAAATTGCAAAACAGTTCTTTGAAACTAGGTAAAAAACTCCCCCTGTCAAGGCAGGTGTACCTAAGCCTTAACAGGGGAGTATTTCTGAGTTATTTTTTCTACCTGCGGACCTATCTTCGGACTATCTCACCGCAGCCGATTCTATTACCCGAGTCACCGGAGGGCTGTGATTTGAAATCATCGGATGAGTCGTGAACAATTACAGCTCTTCCGATAATCTCATCAACTGTAAAACGTTCGGTATAGAAAGCCATCCAGGCAAAACCGTTATTGCTAAAAAGCGGTGGTAAGTCGCCTGCGTGATAGGGATGCGGACAATTCTGAGGGTTATAGTGACCCCCGGTGTCACTAAAGGGACTTATTGGACTTCCACTGCATCTGCCCTGCTCATGTATATGAAACCCCAAAACGGGACTGTTACAGCTGTTTGTTCCGGCAGGTATGCCTCGTAATTCCGCCACCACAATTACGCCCTTGTCTGCAGCATAAAAGGCAACAATACCATAAAGCTTCGGGTGGTCTCTATTGCCCCGAATCTCGGCAGTGGCAGCAGGCTTTTGCTGTGCCAAGATGTTTATTAACCGTTTAGACCGGTTACCAAAACTGAAAAGCGTAAGCATCACTCTCCTCTCGATATAGTCTATGCTATGACCGGGAGGGGGGACACCGTGACTACGCTCCGGCTATTTCTTTTCCGAACTCAATACAGACATCGGTTGCATCTTCATCTGGAACCCATTTTGTTCTTAATCCGTCATTAATGATCTCAAACTTACTCTCCTTGAGAGCAGCAGTAATAAGCTTTATAGATTCACCACTCCAACCGTAGCAACCAAATGCCGCAGCCTTTTTCCCTTTTAGTTTTAGCCCTCTAATCATTTCGAGGATTCCTGCTATTGAGTACAGCAGGCCATTATTTATAGTAGGGGACCCAACAACGATTGTCTTCGACTTAAAGACTTCTGTGAGAATATCGTTTTTATCGGTTTTCGCTGCGTTATAGAGTTTTATCTTTACATTTGGATCTGCTAGCTCAATACCTTTAGCTATCGCTTCAGCCATTTTGCGTGTCCCATCCCACATTGTATCATAGACGAGTGTAATCTGATTCTCAGAATAGTCGTCTGCCCATTCCAAGTACTTCTCAACTATTTGTGTGGGGTTATCACGCCAGACGACTCCATGGCTAGGACATATCATATCGATCGGAAGATTCATTCCAAGAATTTCATTGATTTTCTTTGTTACAAAACTGCTGAACGGTGTAAGAATATTAGCATAATATTTAATAGCTTCGTCGTAAAGCTCTGACTGGCAAACAGTATCGTTAAACAGGGATTCGGAAGCATAGTGCTGACCAAATCCGTCATTCGAAAAGAGTATATTCTCGCCTGTCAGGTAACAGAACATTGTGTCCGGCCAATGCAACATCGGTGCTTCAAGAAAAATAAGCTTGCTTTCGCCAAGGTCAATTGTGTCACCAGTTTTGACATTGACAAAATTCCAGTCTTGGTGAAACTGGCCCTTGATCGATTTTTCGCCATTCGCGGTACAATAAATGGGAGTGTCAGGTATTTCCCTCATAAGTGCAGCCAGCGCACCACTATGGTCGATCTCTCCGTGGTTAGCAATAATAAAGTCTATCTTGTCTAGATCAATTTCTTTTTTCAGGTTTGTGACAAACTCCTCATCAAAGGGTTCCCACACAGTATCGATCAGTGCAACTTTTTCATCCCGGATAAGGTATGAATTATATGATGAACCGCGGTTTATTGAATACTCATCACCATGAAAACGTTGAAGTTCCCAATCGATCTTTCCGACCCAAGTGACCTTATCAGTTATTCTTTTCGTCATTTGCTTGGCCTCCTTAAATAGAGTGGTAATGTGATTCTAACATATATCGACTATATATCGCAATCAGATTAATTATTGTACGCTTTTACGTAAAAAAATCTACACTTTGATCAAATTACCCTTGAACTTTCTGGCATAAGCTGATAAAATTCCACTAATGTGGATTGTGCTATTCTATAAACAAAAATCCGAATGGTACATATTTTATTCTTTCACAAAAGTCTTTTTTCAAAACATGCTGGCTCTATCACTTCAATGCTAGGTATCCTTGGAGGAAAAGAATGAACTGGGTTCTAAAGAGATTCAGGGTGGTTATCAGCATTGCGCTCGTTTTATCTACTATCATTACGTATCTAATTGTCTACATACCAAGGCGTAATGCACTTGAACACAATGCACTTAACAACTTCACCCTGGTAGCTTCCGCAAACGAACATACATTCTACAAAAGTATAGAATATGCGATGACTATAACTGAGGAAATCTCAGATAATGATAGTCTAAAAAATCTAATACACTCATATAAACAAGGCTTAACAAGTTATGATACACTAAAGACCGAGACGCAAGAGTTCTTCTCTCAATTTGTACAGACCATTCCATTTATTGTAGGTTCGCTGAGGTTTGCGGACAATATGCTTATAAGCTCCCAAGGCACAGTAGACTATAGCAAGATCACAGCTCCTGAGGTTGTAGACGGGGTCCGGTATGAGGTTGAATGTGTAGATTGTGTAATTACCGTCTATTCACCAATATACTACGGAGATAATGCTATTGGTCTAGATATCACGGTTTTTGATTTGTCCGAGTCTATAAAAACACTCCATGACGGTAACTTTGACTTCTCCCTCTTTGACCTTACTAAGGTTGAAAATGGCGGGCGGCGTCAGAAGACTCTGAATTTGGACGGTATTGAGTTAATTGATGACGGGGAGTACATCTACTATAGGAGTCGAATCAACGATTCGAACTTTGCCTTTCAGGTAGCAGTAAAAAGAGATGTGTTGTTCTCTTCCACAAGAAAAATAACAGTAAGCAGCTTAATATCAGCCGTTTTGGGTAATATGACACTGCTTCTACTGACAAATTTCATTGTGATCCAAATCGCTGGACATAGATTCAAGCATATTGAACGCAGAAAAGACCTGTACAAAGAGTATGCGTACAAAGATGCACTTACTGGGGCACAATCGAGACTATATTTAGAACGGTGGATATATGCCCACTCAAACGATCCGGGACTTACTCAGAAAAATATATGTGTTGTCATGTTCGATATAAACAACTATAAGCTACTAAACGACACCATGGGCCACTATATAGGCGATAAAGTCCTCCAATACATCGTTCGCTATGTTAAGAACTCAATAAAAAAAGATGATTTTATTGTCCGTTACGGCGGCGATGAGTTTATTATCATCCTCTTAGATACAGAGCTTCAAGAAGCAGAGAGTATTCTTGCCACTATTGAAGAGAAGCTCTCCTCAATAGTAGAGCTAAAACTTGGTGTAAGTATTGCCTACGGTATTGAACAGGTTTCATCCTACGACGATATTTTCGATGCCATCGAGAAGGCTGATCGAAAAATGTACATTTCAAAGGACAAATACAAACAGATGTTATTAAAAAGTTCAAATTAAAGTCTGTCAATATTCTCTCTAAAGAAACTCGCGTTATTCGCGAGTCTTTTTGATTTATTGCATTATGGCGAAAACCGTGTATAATCTATTAGTATTAGGATACAAGCATCTTAGCAAGACCTTGGCATCACCGGAGAAAATCGGAGGAGTGACAGTGGATATTCAAAGAATAATACAATCAATAGACCATACCTGCCTCAGCCAGGATGCCACTTGGCGGGACATTAAGGATTTGTGCGATAAAGCGGCGAAATTTGGAGTTGCTTCGGTCTGCATCCCTCCGACATACGTAAAGGATGCGGCGGATTATCTTGCAGGAAGGGTTGCTTGCTGCACAACAGTTGGATTTCCTAACGGTAACAGTACAACAGATGTAAAGTGCTATGAAACAGAAAACGCCGTTCAAAACGGTGCAGATGAGATCGACATGGTCATAAACATCGGGTGGCTGAAAGACCAGCGGTTTGACGACATATCAAAAGAAATTGAGTTGGTCAAGGAAGCGTGCAACGGCAGGATCCTTAAGGTAATTATCGAAACATGCCTACTAACAGAGGAAGAGAAAATCCAGATCTGTAGAATTATCTCCGATTCAAACGCCGATTTCATAAAGACTTCAACGGGGTTTTCTACCGGCGGTGCCACTTTTGATGACATCAAGCTCTTTAGAGAGCACGTATCATCAAATATTGCAATAAAGGCCGCAGGCGGTATCCGTACGTTGGAAGACGCATGGGAATACATATTGCTTGGAGCGGCCCGGCTTGGTACAAGCTCACTTTTGGATATTATTGAAAAAGGTATTATGGGGGAAAAATGAGACTTATAACATGGAATGTAAACGGACTTCGCGCATGCCTCAAAAAAGGATTTGAAGAGTTTTTTGATAACATCGACGCAGATATTTTTTGCATTCAAGAGACAAAGCTTCAGCAGGATCAAGTGACATTCGAACCCGAAGGCTATTTTAGCTACTTTCACAGCGCTGAAAGAAAAGGTTATTCAGGCACCGCTGTTTTCACAAAGATTGAACCTCTCTCTATCGAAACAGGCATAAGAGGTAGCCACAACGATGAGGGACGAGTGATGACTCTGGATTACGATAAGTTTTATCTAGTCAACTGCTACTCACCTAATTCGCAAAATGAGCTTGCGAGATTAGGATATCGAATGGAGTTTGAAGACGCTTTACGTGCTTATTTGCAGGATCTAGACCGTGAAAAGCCGGTAATTCTATGTGGAGACTTGAATGTTGCACATCAAGAGATCGACCTCAAGAATCCAAAATCAAATCGACGAAACGCCGGGTTTAGCGATGAGGAGCGAGCAAAATATTCCGAGCTGCTGGATGCTGGATTTACCGATAGTTTTAGATCTCTCTATCCAGACCGTAAAGACGCTTATACCTGGTGGTCCTACATGTTCAAAGCGAGAGAACGAAACGCAGGGTGGCGGATAGACTATTTTGTAGTTTCGGACAGACTAATAAGCAATGTTGTAGATGTAGAGATTTTGTCTGAGATTTATGGAAGCGACCATTGTCCGGTGCTTCTCGAGCTCGATATCTAGCATTAACTCAATCATCAAAAATCTTTGGAGGTACAGTATGGCGAAAATTTATGATTCTCTTACGCAGCTGATAGGAAAGACCCCATTACTCGAGCTATCTAACTACAACACGTACCACAATCTGAATGCCAGAGTCATTGCAAAACTTGAGTACCGTAACCCTGCAGGAAGCGTTAAGGATCGCATCGCTTTTTCAATGATTAGGGATGCTGAGGAGAGGGGAGTGCTCAAGGAGGGCTCGGTTATCATTGAGCCTACCAGCGGTAACACAGGCATAGGACTCGCATCTGTCGCAACAGCAAGGGGATACCGTGTCATTCTTACAATGCCCGAGACAATGAGTATCGAGCGGAGAAACCTTCTTGCAGCTTACGGAGCAGAACTCGTCTTAACAGAGGGGTCAAAGGGAATGAACGGAGCGATTGCAAAAGCAAAGGAACTTGCCTCTGAGATTCCAAACTCATTTATTCCCAGCCAGTTTGATAATCCATCAAACCCCAAAATACACAGAGAGACTACCGGACCGGAAATCTGGGAAGACACAGACGGAAGTGTAGACATCTTTGTTTCAGGTATAGGAACAGGTGGAACCATTACCGGCGCAGGAGGATACTTAAAGGAACAGAAACCCGGTATTCGTGTAGTGGCTGTTGAGCCAAAAGACTCCCCATTCTTATCAGAAGGCAGGGCAGGCTCACACAAGATACAGGGAATAGGTGCCGGATTTGCTCCAACGGTACTTGATACTTCTATATATGATGAGATTATTCAAGTATCAAACGAAGATGCATTCTCTGCTTGCCGCGATGTCGCAAAGACTGAGGGCCTACTCATCGGAATATCATCAGGGGCCGCACTATGTGCTGCTGTTCAGTTAGCAAAGCAACCTGAAAATGAAGGCAAGGTAATAGTTGCTCTGTTCCCGGATTCTGGTGAGAGGTATCTCTCTACCCAACTCTTTTCGAAATCGTAATAAGTAAACATATAAACATGCCTGATTCAGTACTCAACTGTTAAATCAGGCATGTTTTTTGCGTGTAAAGTATTATGCTATTACAAGCAAAATTTAGCGTAAAGCGATGCACCTTAACATGGTTTGGAATCCATATAAACTGTTTAGAATTACAGAATTAATGTATGATCTGCAATCATTCACCAATGATTTTTATTAGAACGCGCTTATCTCTCTTCCCATCGAACTCACCGTAGAATATCTGCTCCCAGGGGCCGAAATCAAGCCTACCATTTGTTATTGCACAGACGCATTCGCGACCCATAATAGTCCTCTTAAGATGGGCATCTGCATTATCTTCGTAACCATTATGATCGTATTGATCGTAGGGCTTCTCCGGAGCTAGTTTCTCAAGAAAGCGCTCAAAATCTCTGTGCAATCCACTCTCATCATCATTAATAAAGACACTTGCAGTTATATGCATAGCATTAACAAGGACTAGCCCTTCTTGTATCTTACTCTCCCGCAACGCTGCTTCTACTTGAGGGGTGATATTAATAAACTCTCTTCGACTCTTTGTACGGATCGTCAGTTCTTTTCTGAATGACTTCATAATGTAAACCGTCCTTTCAAATCAGAATAACCTGACTATAATTAGTCATTTCACGTGCAATTATATCACCAATCGAGAGATGGTAAAAGGAGAATTCATATTTAGCCACTTTATAAAAACTGTCTATGTAATGTCAGGCCTTCCTACGGGGAAAATGTCAATTCTGGAATTATCATGCAATATCATCTTAAATTTATAGAATATTGTGCACATAGCTTAAATAGCCGCCAATTGTTTGTGCAATATGCCGTATTATTGAAATGGACAAATGGTTACAATTCTGTTACAATATGTAACGCTTTTAAATAAAGCTGGATATTTGTAACTTTTTTCGGGGTTAAGAGAACTATTTTTAGTTCTATTAATCAATCGCACAAGATTTGGAGGATATTAATGTCTAGAATAGCATTTATACTGACGTCTTGGCTATTGGCTGTGATATATGTGCCCAATGTCGTCAATGTAGCTGCTGAGTCAACAACCTATCAATACGAAGAAAATATTACTACTGAATATAATCAACACTTGAACGCGAACGGAGATGCATCCCACGACAGTCTGTTGTCAGGTATACTAGTTTATGATTATGACCGAAACACAGATTACTGGGCTCTAATAAAAGAGGCACTGACAGACGGCAGCCCATATGCACTGAAAATGGCCGAGATATATGAAGCACAGAGAAACCTAAAGATTGAAACAGAGGGTTATGCAAATCCAAAAACAAATATCATACGTGCCGGTAAGTCGATCGATCAGATGAAACTGGAAGTTATGATGTATGACGGTAAGTACCCATATGTCCTAACCGCTCAGGAGAGGGCTCTCGTAGAGAGATGCGTCATGGCTGAGGCAGGGAACGAGTCTTACAGAGGACAGATGGCAGTTGCTCAAGCAATCCTTGACGGTACTATACGTTCCGGTGTCGACGTCTCTACTTCAATAAAGAAGTACCGGATTGTGAGCAGAACCAATGTCCCCGTCTCAGACAGTGTCAAAAGAGCAGTTTCTGCTGTGTTTGATGACGGACAAAGAGTAACATCTGAAAAAATGGATCTCTGGTATGCACCGAAACGTGTATACTCATCCTGGCATGAATCTCAAAACTATGTAGCCACAATAGGAAATCATAAGTTTTTTTGGATGAATGAGTAATTAGGAGCGGTTGGCCTCTACACAGAGCATCGTCTCGTTGTGGCCAATTATTCGAACTAACAGAATTCAGCCCCAAAATAACAGTATCCAAAAAAGAGCGCTGCTGTGCGATTGCGGCGCTCTTTTGAAATGCCTATATAAATACCACGTTGGCCAAAAAGATATAGAATAGAGTACCTCCACCAATACTGAGCAAAACACTTCCTCTCTTATATTGGAGAAACGCAACTAAAGCCACAGACAATATTTCAGGTATTCCGTTTGGGGGCCTCACAAAACTAATGTCCTTTAGGCAATAGACTACTAGCGTGGCAATAATTGCAGACGGAAGAATTTCGCCGAGATACTGTACCTTTGGGGGTATCTCTTTATTCCCTCTGAAGATGACGAAGGGAAGAAACCTGACCGCAGCAGTACAGATAGAAGCTACACCAACAATAAGCAATGTACTTAGAGTATCAGTCATTGGCCTTCACCTTCTCTCTTTTGGCAATAAAGGGTTCAGCCAAAACTAGTATGATTGAAGTGACTACGAGCGACTGAAGGATGAAATTCTCACTTCCGAAAATGATTATTGATACAATACCCGAAGCAAGGCCAATAATGGAAGGAATATGAGAATTAGAGTTCTTCCAATGCTCAACAAACAGGACAACAAAGAGAGCAGTCATTGAAAACTCTACACCTACCAGGCTAGCAGGTATTATGGGACCAATAATTGAACCAAGGAGCGAGCCGATTATCCAGTATGAATGATTGAATAGAGCTATGTAGAATGAAGACCACTTTGGATCTATACCCTCCGGGATCTTAACAGAAGAGAGGAGGGAATATGTTTCGTCTGTGAGAGAAAAGGCCATATACGGAAAACGCGCTCCCATATCCCTAAACTTATCCAAAAAAGACAATCCATAAAAGATATGCCTACTGTTGATTAAAAGC
>JAAYOS010000185.1 GCA_012520195.1 Clostridiales bacterium
CTCCTTTAGCATCCCTTTTAAGTTGGATAAACGCGAAATCTTGTTCAATAGCATCTATGTTATACTCGATCTCCAGTTTATTGGTCTTAATCTTCATTGTAGCAACTCCTCCTGGATGAATACTAAAGCCTCGTCACTCAAAGAGCCATTCTGGCAAACGAAGGGGATCTCGACAATTTTCCTATTTGAGGACATTGTTGGGCGGAACTCTTTCCCTGGTCCTCCCAGGATGTTGATCACAAAAACACGGTCTGCGTTGCAGTCTTTCATTTTACCTAAGATATTAGGGGTTATATTTTCCGCAGGAACAGCGAAATTGTCATTCCAGAGTTTGAAATCAAAATATACGTTGTTCTTTGTCTTGAAGTCAAACATTTCATACTCGGAGATATCCAACTCGCTGAGCTGAAGTCCTAACTGTTCCTGCAGGATATAACGACCACATACCTCACCCAGCGCTCCTTTGTAGATGTTGTTAAATATGGGAGGGGTAAGCATCAACTCACCCTCAGCGAGCCTAGTTGCCCAGCCTCTGCCATTAAAGAGGTCATACAGGGGTCTTACCGCCATCAGTTCCTGCAACCTTGCGGATCTTTCACTTACTTCCTGCGTTTGTTCATCTGTCGCAAAGAGGACTTCTATGCTTCGATAATCATTTTTCTGGACATATTTGTACGAAGAGGCAGGAGATGGGAGTTCGACATATATTGGATACCACTCGGGATCACAGTCTTGTTTGAATGGTATCGAAGGTTGCCTGAGGGTTTGCTCCCGTAAACTTTGCCATAACTCTACCTTACTCTTGCTCCAGGGATTCTTTAAGATACCATGTATGAATGCAGCGGATCGATTACTCCGGTTTGATGCCCGATTCTGAAACTCGATAGATTCGTCTGTTCTAGCGTGCTCTCCTCTGGCTGATGCCAACAGCGCGGTATACTCCTGGATAGGTATCACATCATCAGGCAGGGAGATGTGCGCCAGATACTTTCTGATAGATGAGTCGGCGAGGAGATGGATTGTTGATGCTTTCATGTTGGTTCGGCAAATCCTTCCAATAGCCTGGATCAGCATCTTGTTGACGTAGCGAGTGTATGCCTCGGTATGGTAGAGGTTGACGGAGTCTTCTATGTGCTTCTTTTTCCTGTACCCGCCAATAAATCGTGAAAAGGCCTCATCGAGTTTACGTTCAAAAGTTTTCGGAGAAATTGAACCATCTTCAACAAGGAATTCAAGTTGGAACAGATACTTTACGAAATTATCCTCGCTGAGTTCATCAGATTGGATATTTACAAGGAGATGTGTCGGGCGATCCAGGTAGATGGCATCGATATCCATTTCCCCTCGATCAGGGAGATCGTTAATCTTTACCGGTTGTGCAGATTCTGGGATCGTATATTGCAGGTTTTGCCCTGCCCCAATTGTCTGGTATGTAGAGAGTATAAAACGCCTTTTGCCAGATCTCAGGGTTTCAGAGAGTTCTGATTTCTTCTCAACGAAATTATCGCCAGTCACAATGACCATGACATCTAAGTAGGATTCATCTCCTGCATCCGGATGTCTGCTCTGAATTTTTTCTGCATAGTCATAAAGGATATTCAGATCAAATTCAGAATTTGAATGTTTTGGAAATGCGTTGAAAAAACAGAGGAATGCACGAATTTCAGGGTTCTCCAAAAAATAATTCCATGCTGTGAGGACACGCACATAGCGAGAGAAGATGTACTCGGGTTCTTGCTTATCCAGGTTTTTAAACACTACAGTATGCCATAGTGCATTTGCAGCCTCTCGATCGCCCAGCAGCAGTTCAAGTGTTGCTAAATTCTCTTCATGGTCGTCTGCACCGATAAACTCGGTCTTGATCGATACCTGATCGTATCCCCGGTTGGCTTCAGAGATGGCCTCTTTAATCCTCTGCAGGGCAGTGCCTGAAGGTCGAATGAATGAGTCTCCAAGCCGTGAGC
>JAAYOS010000066.1 GCA_012520195.1 Clostridiales bacterium
GTTTGATGTATAATCGTTACAATTTGGTTTTCTTAGGAGGTTTTTTTTCATGGCAATGTACGCTGCATTAGGCGTAGTTCTACTTTCAATTGTTTACCTTATTTTTAACTACTTCCGTATTAAAAAAATGGAAGAAGGAAACGACGAAATGAAAGAGCTTGCCCTTATAATCAGAGAGGGCGCTTCTACATTTCTTAGAACAGAATATAGAGGAATCGGCATTGTTGTAATCGTATTAGCCGTTTTGCTATCACTGTTTT
Source organism: Clostridiales bacterium (assembly GCA_012520195.1). Lineage (GTDB taxonomy): Bacteria > Bacillota > Clostridia > Oscillospirales > JAAYOS01 > JAAYOS01. The sequence goes on from JAAYOS010000066.1 coordinate 261, forward strand.
TAGAGAAAAGTAGTGGTTTAACTTTCATTTTGGGTGCTATTATGAGTAGTGCCGCATGTATTATCGGTATGCGCAGTGCTACTTATGCAAATGTTCGTACCGCAAACGAGGCAAGAAAAACTCTTTCTATTGCACAAACAGTTAAGGTCGCCCTTAGAGGCGGCAGCATAAGCGGATTAGGTGTACAAGCCTTTGGTTTGCTAGGCCTGGTCATGCTATTCATCCTTAACGACGGGATAGACCCGAATGCTAAAGGTGGCGGCTTTATTGGTAGTCTGGTGACAAATCCGGACATCATGCGTATTTCCAGCTATTCACTGGGTTGTTCCGTCGTTGCTATGTTTAACCGTGTAGCTGGTGGCAACTATACCAAGGCTGCAGACATCTCTTCCGATATCCTTGCTAAGATTCGTCATGATATGCCTGAAGATGATAGCCGTATCCCCAACGTAGTCGCAGACTTCATTGGCGACAACGTCAACGACATTGCCGGTAATGCTTCAGACCTGTTGGAGAGCTTTGTTGCTACGATCTCTGCAACTGTTATGATATCAGTCACATTGTTTCTCAATTCCCCTGAGCAAGCTACAGAAGCAACTCTCCAAGCTACAACCATTTTCCCCTTCCTCTTTGGAGGCGTCGGCCTATTTGCCTGTCTGGTCGCAATAATAATTGCTATTAACAGAAAGATGGGTGATGACCCCGCTAAAGCCCTAAACTTCGCTACTTGGATGGCCGCTGGTCTAACCATTCTTGGCGGCTTAGTCCTATCATTCTTTGTATTTAGAAATGTACCTCTGTATGATAACTTCACAATAGGCTGGCTAAGCCCCTGGGTTGCCTGTATCCTCGGTGTAATTAGTGGTGTGGCCATAGGATCCATCACAGAATATTATACAAGCTCAGACTACAAACCCACCAGAAACTTAGCTGAAATCGCTCATGAAGGTGACGCCTTTGTTGTAACAAAAGGTGACGCCATCGGTTCTCGTTCAGTTCTTCTGCCGCTCCTCATAATCAGCATAGCCCTCTTTGTATCAGGCAAGCTATCTGGTACTTATGGCGTAGCGTTATCTGCTATGGGTATGCTCTCATTTGTAGCAGTTACCGTTTCCATCGATGCCTTTGGACCAATCGCAGATAATGCCGGTGGTTTCGCCGAATCCTGCGGCCTGGGCAGCAATGTTCGTGAAATTACCGATAAGCTTGACTCCGTAGGAAATACCACCGCAGCAATCGGAAAAGGTTTTGCTATCGGTTCTGCCGCATTTGCAACCGTCTCCCTGATAGTCGCATATGTCGGTAACTATACACCAATAGGTAGAGAGCCGATTCTGAATATTGCTTCCTTTGTCGTCATAGCAGGCGGTTTAGTTGGTGGCGCATTGATCGAGTACTTCTGTGCTCTGCTCACAGATAACACCATCGAATCTGCCCGCCTCATGGCCGATGAAGGTGATGCGCAGCTTTCACTGCCAGGCGTTATGGAGGGTACGAAAAAACCGGACTACAATAAGGTCATTGGTATGGCAGCTTCAAACGCTCTACAAAAGATGCTACTGCCATCGGTTCTGGCTCTTCTAATCCCCGCTATAGGTGGCTTCCTGTTTGGAGTTGAATTCGTTGGTGGTATTTTGGTCGGTGCTACCATAGTGGCCGTACCGAGAGCTCTGTTCATGGGTAACTCCGGCGGCGCCTTTGACAACGCAAAGAAATACATCGAATCAGGTCAGCTTGAAGGACACGGCAAAGGTTCAGAAGCGCACAAAGCTTCCGTCACCGGTGACACTGTTGGCGATACCCGTAAGGACGTTGTCGGTGTTGCGCTCGATATCTTCATCAAAACCATGTCCACTGTTGCAAACACTCTGGCCCCGATCATTGCAAAATTCACATTAATCAAGTAATTTACTAAATTACCAAGTATATAGAGTAAGATCTTTCTAGTCCTTTTGATAAAGCCGTGGGCTTCGTATAATACGAAATCCACGGCTTTACGTTGTATTCACTAAAAATTCAATTATTCTGTATCGCGCTTCTCCAAGCGCATAATAAGGTCAACCCTATCCTTGTGTCTTCCACCTTCAAACTCAGTTGTGAGGAACAAATGGACTAGCTTTTCTGCAAGGCCTGTACCCACAACACGACCACCAAGGGCAAGCATATTTGCATCATTGTGAAGCCTGGAAAACTCTGCAGAATACGTATCAGAGCAGCAAGCACAGCGTATGCCGTTTATTTTGTTTGCCGATATTGATATTCCAATCCCTGTTCCGCAAAATACCAAGCCGCAGCAGCATTCACCCGAAGCAACCGCTCTGGCCGCACGTTCACCGCATACGGGATAGTCGCTCTTTTCACCGTCGCACCCGAAGTCCTTATATGGATACCCCTTTTCCTCAAGGTATCCAATAATGTGCTGTTTTAATTCAAATCCTGCATGGTCACTAGCTACTGCTATCAGTTTATGCTTCATTTTCCGCTCACCTCATCTAAATGTATTTCTTATTATCCCAGTTTTTCAAAAACTACTTCATACTATTATCTAGTATCTACATCATATTTTGACAAACTGCGGTTCTCTACGTCGATAAACTGTAAAGTGGGTAAACCCTGCGGCCTCTAGAATCTCCATACCTTCCTTGATTCCAGCACCGATATCGCGCGCTATGTGTGAATCAGAGCCCAGTGTTATAATCTCGCCGCCACATTCACGGTAGAGCTTTACGAGATCGGGTGTCGGCATTGTCTTGCCATACGGCTGCCTAAGACCCGATGTGTTGAGCTCAATTCCTTTCCCCTCCCGAACTAACACCCTGAATAACTCAATAATCTCTTCTGTAAACTCAGAAACATCGAAACTAATCCCAGCTCTACCCTGAATGTATCTGAGCGGATATCCAATATGCCCGAGCACATCAAAGTCCGCTTTCTCAACCATCTCATACTGCTCAGAAAAATATCTACTGATCAACGGGCGGCAGGACTCCTCATCTGGATACTCCAAGAAGTAGAAATCTTCAAAGCCCTCCAGATTATGCAACGATCCGATAATAAAATCCAACCTCGGATTTGATGCATATCGGCGTGCCAGGTCCATATTCTGTGTCGGCTGACCGAGTTCCAGACCCGACAGAATGATGAGCCTCTCTCCGTAGATACCTCTCATCCTATCGAGCATGTCATAGTAGCTATCGTCATCGAGCTCACAAGGTTTACCGTCCCAGCCATTTACATCGCAGTGCTCAGTTACGCAGAGCTCTGAGATACCGCGAGCGATGGCTGCCTCACAGAGTTCCTCCATAGTGGATCGGCCATCGGGCGAGAAATAGGAGGAATGGGTATGATAGTCGACTAAATACATTTACACTCTCCAAATACAAAATTCAAAACAAAATTCAAAGTTTGACGATTCTAGAATGGCCATGACGGGAACCATTTCAGGAACATCTGTCCGTACCATGAAGGTACCGTTAAGCCTGTAAGGACGGGGAAAAACACCACGAAAAGGGCTATAGAGACACCACAGATGCCGTACGCATAATTTCTGCCATGGGGTTTGTCTTCGACCATAGTATTTATCGTATAGCTCAGAGCTAACACAAGAAAAATCATTGATGGAAAATAGTGATAGGCAAATGTTATGCGTGAAATAAACATCCACGGCACAAGCTGAGCAGCATATCCGATTAGGATGAAGAGGGTTAGCCCGTCTCCCCGTTTTCTAATCTGCCGCAAGAGAAGTGACAGGATAGCGACTAGCCCCGCCCAGCAGACAACAGGATTGAGGAATGCGCCGAACGAAGCCCTATACCCCTCAGCAGGGTATTTCAGATAATATAGTATAGGCCGGATATTGAATATCCACATCCACCATCTCGACGAATAACTGTGCTCCGCATCTACTCCTGCGTGGTAGTTAAACATACTCACCTGATTCTTCCACACAAGTGAAATTGACAGCGGCTCGCCCATTCCTTTTGCATATGGTATATAGCTCAGGTAGTAAATCAGTGCAGGTATGGCCACAAAAAATACGATGCTCCACATGATAATGAGTGTGAGCCTACCTATAAATTTGCCTTGAAGTCCTTCCCTCACAAGTTGACGCCCTTGTAGGACCACATAGATGACGTAGAGCGCTACAAGGCCCGTAGCCGCATAGAAAGCTGTCCACTTGGATGCTATGCCTAGTCCGAAGCTAATACCACTCAGTGCAAGCGGTACGAGCTGCTTGAGGGGTCTGTCCCTAAAGTCATTTGAGATGAAGCGGTACATAAAGTAGTACATGAGGATAGTAAAGAACACCCCATAGGTGTCGATGGTAGCGATCCTGGTCTGCACATAGTGCATGAAATCAAATGTAAATAACAGTGTTCCAAGAACTGCAGTAATTCGCTTTCCGAACAGGTTTTTTATGAAGATATATATTAATGGGACCATCAATACACCAAAGAGCGTACCGACAAAACGCCATCCAAATGGTGTCATCCCGAACAGAGTGATTCCGATACTTATTAGCACCTTCCCCAAAGGTGGGTGCGTGTTCTCATAGGGACGCATCTCCTGCAGATGCTCGTATGCGGTGCGTGCATGATATATCTCATCAAAATAGGTCGAGTTGAGATACGTCGACTCCTCAGGCATTACATCCCATTCATCAAACAACAGGTCTGCCCCACCGGTCGTTTCAAAATTATCCGACGCTATCCGCTCTCCCTCGGTGTTAAACAGAATCAGCTCGCCCAACTCCATGGGTGTCCTCTGCGCAGTGATTCTTATATATCTTATGTCGATAGATCCCTCTTCAAACGGTGTAAAAAACCAATGGAATGTCTTTGCATGGTCCTGTCGCAGGTCCATTTGCTTTATCCACTCTCTACCGTCGGTCGATATCTCAAAAGTGTAGCCGTTCTCGGAATGATAGTTACCTGTGTAGTGCACAACTGTTGAAACCTGGGTTGCCTCACCCATGTCAATTATTATGCTTGGTGACTCCTGTGTAAATCTATAGAATGTTTGCGGGTTTTGGTTAACACCCAGATTCCAGAAGGCGAGCAGCCCATAACACAGAGTGATTGCCAATATGGGAACGATGTCTGACTTCTCCAACGGAAAAACTCTTGGGAAGGCAAAACTCTTTTGGGGCTCTCCCTTCACTATCAAATCGAGCACTGAGCGCGGCTTTGCGGTAAGGGTTAGGTACTTGTATATATAACGAATGATAAGAAAGACAATCAGAGCAGGAAACAAATATACAATATACCTCTGAATCCAATTGAACACTGCTACCCCTCCTAAATCCTGCCTTCGAAGTTCGCTGAAATAAGCTTGACCCTGTACTGACAATTATATACTCTTTTCCCAACCTGTACAACCCGTACTTTCTAGTCCTGAACTCAGAGCACACTTCCTAACATAATCTTCCGAAACATGCCAAATTGTGTCCCAAATGCTTGTCTATCGCCTCTCTCTGTGCTATACTCTATAAAAGATAGATAATTAGCGGAGGATGGTTGTATGGATAATCTAGATATTGGACTAAATCAGATTTCCGGTTCAATTGACGAGATGCGTGGAAGATACCTAACATTTTTTATCGATAACCAAGTCTTTGGCATACCCATAGCAGATGTAATCCAAATCGTCGGAGTTCAGGAGATAACGGAGGTTCCTGAGTTTCCAACCTACGCCAAGGGCATTATCAATCTACGCGGCAATATTGTGCCTCTAATCGACATGCGAATTCGTTTTCACAAGGAGGAGCTCCCCTACAACGACCGCACCTGTGTTATTGTAACCAACATAGGCAGTCGCCTTATCGGGCTTGTTGTAGAGGCTGTAGATGAGGTCGCAAGCATAAGCGACGAGGAGATCTCCCCTCCGCCAGTAGTCTCTTCGGATGATACCGACAGCTACATAACCGGAATAGGACTAAAAGACAACAAAATTATCGTGCTTCTCGATACTCAGAAAATCCTATCCACCGCCGCTATCGAAAAACTATCGCTCGAAGATCTCGAAAACGCACTATAGCCCATCTGTGTTTGAGCCCGTTTTTATTTGCATTTCTGAAACTGACAAAACAGCTTCAATCCTTGAAACAAGAGGACTGGAAGCTGTTTTTCTGTGTTCAAATAGCCGGTTATACATCAGTATTAACATTATGCATATCATCGGCTCTATATTTTCTACATCAACTTAACAGTATAGTACACTGCAAGCACGAACAGGTAACCAAACATTACAAACAGAAGATAATATGCAACTATCGAACCGAAAACTATTGCTGCTGCTGTGCAAGCGAAGGATAGTGCCAGACTTAGATAAACAAGCCCGTACTTCGTAGAAGAATGGAACAGCCGAACGGAAACCTTTCCGATTTTTATCTCCCCACTGTTTTTCGATGAGGCATACACGATTATCGCCAAAAAGATCAACAGTAACACGGAGACAACACCTATGTAGAAAGTGGGGTCTCTTAGTAGCACACCCGGATCTACCTTCGTAATCAAGCGGTTGTAATAGGCCTTACTGTAATACCACATCAGTAGACCTGTGATCGTGGTTACCAACGAGATAAGAAAGAAATCCGAAGAGTATATTAGATATATTAGCACTAGCACAGTGAATATAGGGACAATAACATACAGTATTCTTACCCCTTCTACGAAAAACCTAGCAGCTATAAAGGAGCAGATAGCAGTAAAGGCAGATGCTATACACAGATTTCGCCCGCGAATGACCTTATATTTGTTATCTGTACCCTTTTTGTAGTCTAGATATTCCCAAACGAATCCGGCTACCGCTGCCAACGCTGTAAGTCCGGAAAAGACATAGAGTATACGAATTGTTGGGAAAATTGTGTTCACTCGCCCAAATCCCCGATTAGTAGCCATCAGGCCCACTGTCAGAAAAAATGCGAAAGAAAAAACACCCAGTATCATATTTGTCATATAGTCATCGTATCGGGATGTCTTCTTTTTCACCGATTATCTTCCTCTCTTTTGCGTAACAGCTTGTTCATGGTGAGAACCCAATCAGCGAGGTCTCTCCTCACAACAATAGTTAGACGCATATTGAAAAGCTTTGTTCCAAGATATTGTGTCTGTGTACAACTTCAAGTTCTCGATTATAGTTCAAAGGCATTTGGTAGGAGTTCGTCAAAGCCATACTCAACATATTCACCTTTTGAATTTGCACATAAGAATCTAATATCTGCCGAAAACTCACGCAAAAACTGGCGGCAGATCCCACAGGGAACACAATAGTCGTCCCCGGTGCTTGCCACAGCAATCGTAATGAAATCCACGTTTCCTCCCGCAACTGCTGAGACAGCAGCTGTCTGTTCGGCACAGATCGTTGCACCGAATGATGCATTCTCCACATTGCATCCTCGGTATACTGTCCCATCTTCACAGAGGATTGCGGCGCCTACAGCGAAGCCCGAATAGGGCGCAAAGGCGCGGTTACGCATCTCCATAGCAATGGCTACAAGCTCTTTATCGCTCAGCTTACTCTCCATGTGTGTCTCTGCCTCTCCCGTTCCGCTCAAACCCCTCTTTCTCAGCGATAATATATAGGGGTCGGCCTTTACTCTCATCGCTCATACGGCTGATATATTCTCCGAGTATTCCTATCATCAACAATATGATTCCATTAAGAAGGAATATAAGCCCTGCAATAGTATACAGTGGAGACAGGTTAGGTTCAAGTACAATGTTCCTTATAATGATAAATAGGAAGTACAGAGCAGTAAGCACCATTACGAAGAACCCAAGTAATGACGAGAGGCGCAGCGGTTTGTATGAAAAGGATGTCAACCCGTCAAAAGCGAGCTTCAGCATTTTCTTTATGGGGTACTTTGTCTCACCGGCAAAGCGCTCTTCACGCACATACTCCTCCGCAGTCTGCCTAAAGCCCACCCAGCTTATGAGACCTCGGACATATCTATTTCTTTCGGGCATCGATTTCAGCGTATCGCATACCCTTCTGTCTATTAGGCGGAAATCGCCCGTGTCCACAGGAATATCTACATCGGTCAGTGAGTCGAGCAGTCGGTAAAACACTTTCGCGGTAAAAGTCTTAAAGACTGTCTCCCCTTCACGCTTCAACCTCTTGCCGTAAACTACGTCGTAGCCTGCCTTCCACTTCTCCATCATACCTAACATTACCTCAGGCGGGTCTTGGAGGTCGGCATCAATGATTAGAATTGCATCTCCCGAAGCGTGGTCCATACCGGCGGTTATTGCGGTCTGGTGTCCAAAGTTTCTGGAAAAACTCAGTAACCGTACTCTGCTGTCTGTAGCTGTAAAACTACGGAGCTTGTCAAGAGTTGTGTCATGGCTGCCATCGTTTACGAATATCAGCTCATAAGGTTCGTTGGTGCTGTCCATTACCTCTTTGAGTCTGCGATAACTCTCTTCAATTACTTCTTCCTCATTATAGACTGGTACTACTACAGAATATCTTACTTCATTCAATCCGCACACCTCCTACCTATTATATCCGCCAGTGCTAAATATTAACATGCTAATCCCGCATTTCGCCGGGAGATATGGGGAGTTGGGATTTTACAATCGCCTCCCGTACTTGAGTCTTATACGTCCGATACAGTCTGATAAGGCAGACCGCAGTAAGAACCAGCGCCACAGCAATTATTATGATTGGAACAGTGTTGTTTTCCGGAGGAGTAATCTCCTCTTCCGGCATAGGTAGTGCACTGAGAATAGTGCTAAATCCATTATAAGCTATATGCATAATAATTGGCGCGATGATGGTGTCACACCACACATACACAAGCCCAAGAACCATCGATGCCGGTATGACATAGGCAACTTGCAGCGGAAGCATATGTGCGCCTGCAAAAATCAAGGTCTGCAGGACAGTTGCAAGCACTACTGACATACCTCTGCGGAGTGCATTAAATGACATCCCTCTAAACATGACCTCCTCGGTAAATGGCACAAGGAGAGCTGTTGTAAAGAAGGTCATCAGAAAATTATCCGAAATAATCGTCTCGCCTACAAGTTCATTATATTGCTCTAGAACCGTCTCCGGTATCGGAATAATGCTTATCGCGTAGACAGTGGCCAAATTCACCGAGATGCCAAGCACAACGGTTGGAAGGATAGAACCATAAGGCATTCTCTTGATAATTAGGGCATCCCTGAGTTTCTGTCTTCTCGCTTTAATGATAATAAGTACTATCAGGCATGATATTACACACGCTGCAATAAGTATTTGCTGACTGTACTTTCCGACAAACTCATTCTGTATCGTTGAAATATCTGCAAGAGCAATACTCCCCGGGCCCCCCTCGATCACTGATGTTATTGTATATGCTATAACTGCAGCAAACGAAGCTACAACCTGACTGCCCATATATATTAGCGGGTAGACCAACGCATGGAGAAAAGAACTTATTCCCTTTTTCAATCCCGCACCCCCTTAGTCTGCGTGAGTGTCTTTCTGCGCTACTATTCTCCCGATCAGCCGACCATTGCAATGGCCCGTAATCTCAACCTCGATGAGATTGTCGCGCAGTCCTGATGCTTTTACCATTACCGGGAGGTAGTTTTCGGTATGTCCCTCCGAAATCCCATCTAATTCGGTCTCAAATAGCACCCTTCTGACCCCTCCTACCTGCAAGTCGAAGTAGACCTGTCTCATATCGTCAGCCAATTCCTTTATTGCGGCAGCCCGCTCGTCCTTGATCTTCTTCGGCAGGTGCCCCTCCATAGTGGCAGCACGTGTGCCCTCCCTCTTCGAATAGGGGAATACGTGGATTGCTGCAAAGCCGATAGACTTAATGAAAGAAACCGTCTCCTCAAACTCTGCGTCAGTCTCTCCGGGAAATCCGACAATCAGGTCGGTCGTAATGGCGGGATCTTTGAATGCGGACCTCAGTAAAGCGACGGACTTTGCGTAATCTACGGGTGTATACTTTCTCCGCATGCGCCTAAGAACCGAGGCACTTCCGCTTTGAAGGGAGAGATGGAAATGTGGACAGAGATTCTTTAGGGGGCGCAGACGCCTAACAAACTCCTCATCAATGAGAGTAGGTTCGAGTGACCCCAACCTAAACCTGACATCCGGAGCCGCATTGCAGAGCCGTTCAATGAGTTCTCCAAGCCCCGAACCAATGTCTAGTCCGTAGGAGGAAATCTCGATACCTGTAATTACTATCTCCTTGAATCCTTGACTGGCAAGGTCTTCGACAGACCCCACTGCTTCCTCCACAGGCAGAGAGCGACTGGGACCGCGTAGGTACGGAATAATGCAGTAAGAACAGAAGTTTATGCACCCATCCTGGACCTTTAGAAGCGCTCGAACATGGCCATCAATCTCTCCTGCGGGAAGCACTTCAAACTCTCTTCTGCGTGCAGCCTCAGGGACCAGAAGCACCGGATCCAGAAGTGGTGAGTTATCAGCCTCGGATACTTCAGGTTCTACCTGGTGCAATTCGGAGGATTCTCGGTTCTGTGCAATGGCATCGATAAACTCCACAATTTGCTGCCGTTCGCCAGCACCGCCTACAAAATCGGCACCTAGTTCCTTAACGGTACTTGCATCTGCTTGCGAAAAGCAGCCGCTCACAACAATAAGAGCGCCGGGGTTAACCCTTTTCGCCCTACGAATTGCCTGGCGCGACTTGCGTGCACTTTCGCCTGTAACAGCACATGTGTTGATAACAACAGCATCAGCGATTTGTCCAGGCTCGGTTGTTTGATGGCCTCTTGTGTGTAGGAGCTTCTCCATCGCCTGGGTTTCATATTGGTTGACTTTGCACCCTAAAGTGACAAAAGATATGCGCATATATTGTCCTTTCCGGAGTATTAGATCAAAAATTGTTTCCGTAATAGATTGATTTTCTTGAACGATTGATTATAATAGTAATGAGCAATAAGTTAGCAGTAGATTAAACATATTGAAATTATCTTTAGTAATCATTGCATTCAGATGTTATTATAACAGTTATCAACCAGCCGTTCAATGTTTAATTGAAAAAATTGCCTTTTGGCTGACTGAAAGGAACTAAATATGATGGAAAAATTCAAAATAATGCTTAATTCAATCAACGACGTCAAGCAGTTTGTTGCCGCGGCCTCTGCCCGCCCCTGCGATATTGATGTAGTGTCTGGGCGCTATATAATCGATGCGAAGTCAATTATGGGTATATTCAGCATCGACCTTTCAAAGCCAGTCAGTGTCGAAGTTCATGGGACATCTGAGGATTTGGCCGCATTCAAAGCCGATATTGAGCAGTTTATTGTCGGAGAGGGCGACGACGAGTAATCTGCTAGCTGTATCATTGCAGTATCATTAAAGCACTTTTTTACAGAGATGCATAATTTTATTATAAACTCCACATCATTACGGGTGTGGAGTTTTTTGTATGAAATATCACCGGCAGGCCTTACCCGTACCCGCTTTGCCGGAGAAATGAGGTTATCATGTTACGCTATAATAATACTATTATATTGAGGCGTTGGAGACGCTTTATATCTTCTGCACTTGTTCTAATTATTATCAGTCTGCTCCAGGTCCCGGCATTCTCAGTACCTCAGAGCCCTGAGGTAGATGCTAAATCCGCAATCCTTATAGAAAAGACCACAGGCAACATTCTATACGAATACAATTCCCACGAGCAACTGAAGCCTGCATCGGTCACAAAGGTAATGACTATTCTACTGATTGGGGATGCACTTAACAGCGGCAAAATCTCAATTGACGACATCGTAACAACATCTGAGCATGCAGCCTCACTGGGCGGTAGTCAGATATATCTTGAACCGGGTGAAAAGATGAGCGTCCGGGATTTGCTGAAATCTATAGTAGTAAGCTCAGCGAATGATGCATCTGTTGCAATGGCCGAGCATATTGCAGGCAGCGAGACCGCATTTGTGTCAATGATGAATAAGAAAGCTGAAGAGCTGGGTATGAAGGACACAAACTTTGTGAATGCCCACGGCCTTGACACAGAGGGGCATGTGACCTCCGCTCACGACATTGCTCTTATGAGCCGCGAATTACTGATGGAGTTTCCTGGGGTGAAGGAATACACCACCATATGGATGGACTCGGTCAGAGACGGAAAGTTCCAACTCGCAAACACAAATCGCCTCATCCGCACATACACCGGCTCGACAGGACTCAAGACTGGCTATACCACGGGGGCAGGACACTGTCTCGCTGCCACTGCCGAGCGAGATAACATGGAGTTGATTTGTGTTATTATGGGCTCATCAAACTCGAAAGCGAGGTTTGCGGCGGGCACAAGCCTTCTCGACTACGGCTTTGCAAATTACGCACTCGTTGAGGTCTTCCCCGAGCAAGTATTGCTTCCTATACCGGTCAAGCTCGGTATCCACTCCGAAGTTCAGCCCCTTATTGCTGGAGACAACACATTGATTGTTGAGAAGGGTACCGAAAGTAGCCTTACTCAAAGAATTGAGATGGCGGAATTTTTGGAGGCACCTGTAGCTATGAACCAGGAAATTGGGCACCTTACCGTCTATTCCGGTGATAATGAAATTGCTTGTATTCCCATTGTCACCTCGGATTCAATCGACAGAATCAGCTTTGGGGGCATGTACAAAAAGATGTTTATGAACCTATCGATGTCTAGGTAGCTGTAAAAACATCTTGCTCTCCCTTGCATTTAGCCGAATAATACAATAAAATAGTTCAGATAGCATCGCGCATAGCGTAATTGAATTTAGTCAAGGGAGGACAACAGATGCTGCGAGTTGACATAAACAATATTTTCCCCTTTGTAGAAGAGACTGCCCTAAAGTCAATGCATGATGAGTTGGACAGGGCACACCGCAGTTTAGAAGCCGGAGACGGATTGGGTTCCGATTTTCTTGGGTGGTTAAGGCTCCCCAGTCAGTATGATCGCGAGGAGTTCCAGCGTATCAAGAAGTCTGCTGAAAAAATCAAGAGTGACTCTCAGGTTCTTGTAGTCATCGGTATAGGAGGCTCATATCTTGGAGCGCGTGCTGCCATTGAGTTTCTCCGCTCGCCGAATTATAACCTCTTAGATAAAGACACCCCCGACATCTTCTTTGTGGGAAATAACCTCAGTTCCTCTGCAATCAGCGAGATTATCGACCTGATTGGGAACCGCGATTTTTCCATAAATGTAATATCGAAGTCGGGGACAACCACTGAACCTGCCATTGCTTTTCGTATTTTCAAAAAGCTTATTGAGGAAAGGTACGACGCCGAAGAAGCAAGGGGCCGCATATACGCAACGACCGACAGCTCCAAAGGTGCGCTAAAGAACCTTGCCGACACCGAGGGGTATGAGTCCTTCGTAATCCCGGACAATATTGGCGGACGCTACTCTGTGCTTACAGCAGTAGGCCTTCTTCCAATGGCTGTAGCAGGAATCGACATTGACGCTCTCATGGCAGGCGCTCAGGCCGCAATGGAAGCATTTGCACAGAAGTCTTTTGAAAACCCGGTTTGGCAGTATGTTGCTGCCAGGAATCTGCTTTACCGAAACGGAAAGACCATAGAAATACTCGCCGCCTACGAGCCCTCATTCCGCTTCATGGCTGAGTGGTGGAAGCAGCTGTACGGGGAAAGTGAAGGCAAGGATGGAAAGGGAATCTATCCCGCCTCAGTCGACTTCACAGCTGACCTTCACTCAATGGGCCAGTATATTCAGGAGGGCATGCGCAACCTGTTCGAAACAGTCATTCACATAAAGAATGCGCCGGGCAGTGTTGTTATTGAGGCCGACGAGGACAATATAGACGGACTCAACTTCCTTGCCGGCAAAGACTTGAATTTTGTGAACGAGCAGGCTTTCCGCGGAACGCTGCTTGCGCATGTGGACGGCGGCGTACCAAACATCATCATTGATCTCAATACCATCGACGAAGAAAACTTCGGTTGGATCGTCTATTTCTTCGAGCTGGCCTGTGGCATCTCCGGGTATGTTCTCGGAGTAAATCCATTTAACCAGCCCGGCGTCGAGGCGTATAAGAAGAACATGTTTGCCCTGTTAGGAAAACCAGGCTTCGAAGAGCAGCGCGATATCCTTATGGAACGCTTAAAGTAGTTGAGTGTACTAGATAGACAGTAAATATGGGCGGCGAATGGAAGCTATGCTTTCAATTCAGCCGCTCTTACTGATTTTTTAGCAGATCTGGCTGATCATGCTAATCCTGTCGATCAAGCTGGTCCTGCTGTTCTTGCAAATCTTTCTTATTTTGCTGATTCTGCTGATCTTGCTGATATTTCCAATCCTGCTGTTCTTCATGATCTTGCTGTTAATCATGATTTTAATGATTTTACTTTTCTGCAAAAATGCATTAGAATTTAACATACACATGCAGATACGCATTTTTTCTAAATCAAAATCCAACTACTAATATTACATTTTGACTACATAACTCTTATTAAACACATCTTACGGAGAGTGAACAGATTGACCAAGAAGAAAAAAGCTCCAAGGAACAAGACGATAGACTTCTCTCTCGAGGAGGGAAAAGTCTATGCAGATCGCTGTCTGAAATTCGAAGATCCGGTCACACTTTCGCTACAACAGGTACTCAACCGCACTATCTGCGGAGACTCATTTGACGTGATGGATAGCCTACCGTCAAACTTTGTCGACCTGTGCATTGTTGACCCTCCATACAACCTAGAAAAAGACTACCATGGGAAAAAGTTTGCTAAACAAAGCGAAGAGGACTACGCAAGATATACCGAAGAGTGGATCCAAAAGGTCAAGCGCCTGCTAAAACCCAATGCTTCAATATATGTATGCTGTGATTGGGTAACAAGCATGATTATTGGTCCCATTATCTCATCCTCTTTCCACCTCCAGAACCGAATAACCTGGCAGAGGGAAAAGGGCAGGGGCGCTAAGAGAAACTGGAAAAATTCAATGGAAGATATATATTTCGCCACAAACTCCCCCTCCGACTACACCTTCAATCTTGACGCAGTGAAGATTCGAAGGAAGGTCATCGCCCCATATCGCGTGAATGGTAAACCAAAGGACTGGGAGGAGACCGAGAGCGGCAACTTCCGTAACACTCACCCCTCAAACTTCTGGGATGACATATCCGTTCCCTATTGGTCAATGCCTGAAAACACTGCTCACCCTACTCAGAAACCGGAGAAACTCATCGCAAAGCTCGTCTTAGCAAGTTCAAACGAAGGGGATATCGTCTTCGACCCCTTTTTAGGATCTGGTACGACCTCGGTTACCGCGAAAAAACTCGGCAGAAACTTTGTAGGTATCGAACAGAATCATCTATATTGCGCCTGGGCTGAGAAAAGGCTTGAGATGGCAGACCTCGATTCATCGATACAGGGTTATGTCGACGGAGTATTCTGGGAGCGAAATACAGGAGCAGAGCAGAAACGCGTCTCAAGTAGGAGACCTTCGCAGACTTCTCTATTCTAATCATATAAAAATACATTTAAGTATATCTAGGCATATCAAAACACATCTAAGTATATTTACGTACATAAAAATATATTATTACGCCAAGGAGATACAGGCTTGAAACAATACAACAGACCGCTAATCACCGCTCTCATTAATACTGTAAGTGCAAATCATGGTATCGGGAACAAAAATAAACTGGCGGAGCTCTGTAAAGATGAGTTCAATCTCACACGAAAAGGGAGCGTCTACTTCTGTGACAGTTTCGCGATCCGTTTCTGCTCTTCGAGGTCACAATACATGGGTAATACAGTTCTAGCACTATCTGCCTTAAAGAAATATGATGACAGGCCGTTCTTTGTCTGTATCGTTACGCCTTCGGAAAACTATATTCTATTGTCCAACACAACCTGTCTCAAAAAGATAAGCCACTCCTCACATAATCTAAGAATAGATAACATAAGAGGCAGCTTCAATGGAAGCGATATTATGAGGGAGATAGAAGGCCTCGATAATTCACCCCAAAATTTCGAAGAGATA
>JAAYOS010000067.1 GCA_012520195.1 Clostridiales bacterium
ATAATGCAACCTAATATCTGGATTAACAAGCACATAGATAATATCTGTGGCAACGCTAACGACCGACAGTATCAGCGAAATCAAGACAGTGCCTCCCAATATCGCATATGAGTCCCTAGAAGAAATCGCAGTCACCAAATAGGCACCGATACCCGGAATGTTAAAGAATCTTTCCACAACCATCGCACCGCACAGAAGCTGGCCCGTCAGCTCACTGAGAACAGCGATAACAGGTATAAGAGAATTTTTCAATGCATGGATATATATAACAGCGCGCTCTCGAAGACCTTTGGACCTCAGAGCCATGATGTATTGCTGATCTAGTACCGACAGCATGCTCGAACGTGTCATACGGGTCGTTATAGCGATTCCGCCTACCGAGATAGTAATGGTAGGGAGTATTAAGGCTGATGGTTGCTGGAATCCGAAAGAAGGAGGAATTTTCAGCTTCATCACAGCAAAAATAACAAGAAGCAGTGCAAGGCAGTAATTAGGGACGGAGGAAAACAAAACAGAAAAAAACGTGATTGCGTTGTCTTGCCACTTATCTTTATGTACAGCTGCGCAAATACCTGCCGGTATACCTATCAGCAACGTGGCCGTAAGCCCCAGCCCCGTCAGAAGAAGCGTACGCTTCAGCCTAAAGCTAAGTTCGAAGTTCATTCCTGGACCGCTTTTAGCAGATGTTCCGAAATCGAACTTTGTAAGAGCATTATAGCAATACCTAATATACTTTGTGAAAAGGTTGTCCCCTAATTTTAGAGTCTCAAAGACTGAATCGAGTGCATCCCCACCGCCGAAAGAGCTGAGTGCTCGGGGGTTGGTACCTGGCAGCGCATAGAGCAGAATAAACATGATTAGTATGACAGCCAGAACGATAGGAACAATCATAAGCACTCTTTTAGTAAAATATTGTATCATGCTGTCTCCTCATCTTTCATTTCACCGCAAAGATTTTTCCCCATCAAACACTTTATTCTTTCAGCTGTATACCCTTTACTGAAAAGATAGTATAATTTCGCAACCGCAGCCTCAGTTGTAATGTCAAGCCCACTTACTGCCCCAGCATTCTTAAGAGGCATACTAGTTTCATATTCGCCAAGCAAAACTGAACCTTGCGGGCATTGTGAACATACTATAACAATTGTGCCATTTGCAAAAGCTTTTTTAATAATCGGAAGCAAAGTCCCTCCGTTCCCTGGTATATTTCCGGTTCCAAAGGTTTCAATGACTATTCCCTTGAGCCTCTCTGTCATTATCGATTCAAAGAGTTCAAACTGGATCCCCGGAAATACTTTAATAACTCCAATGGGGATACTTTCGAAAGGAACATAGCAAAATTCTTCTGTATCAGCTTCCTTGAGATATGCCTTATTATATGAGATCGATATTCCGGCTTCAGCAAGGGCTGGGTAGTTTGGTGATACAAAGGCGATAAGTCCTTCTGAGGAATATTTGATCGCTCGGTTGCCCCTAAAAAGTTTACCACCAAAATATATGCACACTTCATGTACTATGTCAGATGCAGATATTATTAGTGATGTTATGATATTATCCCGTCCATCGCTTCGGATTTCGCAAAGGGGGATTTGAGATCCTGTAACAATCACCGGTTTTGAGCTATGTTCCAACATGAATGACAGAGCAGAGGCAGTGTATGCCATCGTATCTGTGCCGTGCAGCACAACGAAACCGTCATAGTTTTCGTAATTATCCGCAATTACTTTACCTATCTTGTTCCATTCACCAACAGTCATATTTGATGAGTCAAGCAATTCGTCCAGTTCAATAAAATCCCATAATGGCATGCCTTCAGCCTTTAAGACATCCATATTCCTAAGAAGGCTTAAGAACGATTCTCCGTTTGGCTTATAACCGTCCGATGTTTTCACCATTCCAATAGTTCCGCCAGTATTTATGATCAATACCCTTTTCATTTCTGACCTCATGCAATTTATTCCTGCCTTTTTACACATTTAGATGATTATAACAATATTATGAGTTAATTTAAAGATAAACAGCAAATGAAAAATATGCGCTACTGTGGTAGCGCATATTTTTCTACACTTCTCCTAGTAATATAGCTTTCCTGTCTTGTTGAATATCTCTATTTTCTCTGCATAATCATGATTAAAGCTTCTGAACGGATCAAAGTCATAACAGTTAAATCTTATAACCC
>JAAYOS010000068.1 GCA_012520195.1 Clostridiales bacterium
ACAAACAGATCAAGTTGGCTGACGTTGCGGAAAGACTTAATCTATCACCATCCTATCTGTCTAAGTTCATCAAAAATGAGAGCGGTACTGGTTTCCTCCAACTACTAAACAAAACCAGATTACAGCACGCAATAGATGACTTGATAAAGACTGACATGACTGTATCCCAGGTGGCGCTCGAAAACGGGTTTCCCAACTTTTCTTCATTCAACCGTGTATTTAGAGAAGAATATGACATGACACCCACAGAATATAGGAAAGCAAACAGGATAGAAACATCCGACATCAATAAATTGCCCTCAAAAAATAGTCTAGAGCGTCTCAGCCAACTGCTTAGTAATAGTCAAAAACAGAGCGTAAGCAAAAGCACTTTAGTTCATTCAGTAAATATCACTAGCGCAAAACCCTATAAAAAATACTGGAACGATATATATAACCTTGGACCAGCTAATAACCTTCTAAATTCCGATGTGCAAAACCATGTCCTGCAAATACATCAGAGTTATAAGTTCAAATATCTCTTTTTCTCCGGGGTATTTAGTAAAGATTTGCTGATCGACCCCCGCTCGACACATGGATTCAATTATTCCAAGCTTAACCGGATTTTTGACTTTCTTGTAAATAACGGAATTGCTCCCTTTGTAGATATTGGGTTTCAGCCTTGGGGGATAATCGGCGCATATGGCGATGAGATTGTATATGAGGATTTCGACCTGGAAAACTTCACTACCCGCGAATACCAGACTCTGGTTAGCGATTTCATGAAACACCTTATCAACCGTTATGGTGAAGAAGAAGTATCCGGATGGTGCTTTAATGTGTTTCACAACTACAGTCACCAGGTCTACAACCCAAAAAGTCCACAGGATTCGTTTTACGGTTTCTTTAGTACAGCCTATAACATAATAAAAAGACTCGTTCCGAGAGCAAGAGTCGGGGGTTGCAGTCCATACACATACAACACAGATGTTTTTAGTCGTTTTGTCGAAACCTGTTCCAAACAGGGTCTAGCACCTGATTTTTTCTCAGTTCAAGTCTATCCCTACAATCTAACCATATATCATCCCGAACCCCAAAATATGGATATTCCCTCCAACGAAGTACAGCATTACGATTTCTCAAAGGATTCAAAGTATCTTCCGAAAAAAATAAATGAATTACAGAATATTCTAGAGATACACGGGTATCCCCCCGACAAGCTGTTTGTTGTTGGTTGGACAATGTCTCTATCCTGCAGGAATTACTTGAATGATAGCACCTTCAGAGGAGCATATATCATAAAGAATCTCCTCTCATCTTTTGGACAAGTTACTACCTTAGCTCACAACGGAGTGTCTGACCTGTTATATGAACACTTCTTCCCAACACTCCAGCTATTTGGCGGGTACGGACTTCTTAGCAAAGACGGTCTGAAAAAGCCCGCATACTATGCATTTGACTTCATGAACAGACTCGGAAATCATTTGGTCGATGTAGGAGAGCACTATATTATCACAAGCGATGGCCGGGATGGGGTATACATTGTGTGCCATAACTGTGGCACGTTAACTCCAGAATATTATAACGATTTTCACGACGATGCCGATTACACCAGTGTTTCTAGCCTAACAACTAGTGAAGCTCTCTCTCTTACACTCCGAATTGGCGGAGTATCGAGCCAGCGCTACCTCATGAAGAAGTTCTTTGTCAATAACAAAAGCGGTTCTGTGCTCGATGAGTGGCTTAGACTAAAGTACATAGAAATCATAGACCGGAATGATATCGAGTACCTCAAGTCGATTACTGTTCCGCGACAACAATCAGAAGCGCTAACAAATTACGACGGAACTATAACTATTCAAACAGAGCTTCAGCCGAATGAGTTTCAACTAATTCAGATTCATCCTTTTCTACAATAATCTTTTATTAAAGCGCTATGTGTTGCGTATGTGACGTATTGTATTAATAGGGGTGCCTATAACATCTGTTACAGGCACCCCTAATATTATTTTTTACTATGTCATATAGGGCATCTCTCTATGGGTGCCTCTCCATAACTACGAATGGACTGGGACGTTCCTCTTGAAAGCCCTGTTCGTGAATGTGCAGCATCCTAAACTGTGCGTTCCCTTCAACTACAGTAATCCTAATTTTTCTTTCATCACCCGGTTTGATTCCGATAGTCTCTATCCAGGTGAGTTCATCGGTATGAACTTTGAATTCAGCTGAT
>JAAYOS010000190.1 GCA_012520195.1 Clostridiales bacterium
AAGGTGGTTGGCCTCCTCCAGAAGATGCAGGCGCAGGAGAACGTGGAGGCCTGAAGCCTCCCGTAAACTTTCGTGGAATCCAGAACACCCCCGGATCTCCCAGGAATGCCCCCTCCCTGTGGGTGGGATCGAGGATGGATCCAGAGGTGAGGGATGGCCCCCTCCGGCCTGTAACCGAAGCTTTTTAGTAAGACTTTTGATGAATATTCTCATCTACACCAGCCTGCAGGGTATTTTTCAGGACCGCTAAAGGATGCGCATGTGACCTCCACCAGAATCTCAGGACCTATTCATGAGGCGCCCCCAGAGTATCGGATACTTGATAGCACCGATGACTGCTATCTCCTGATCGATGAAGATTATGACGTAGTCTGGGCGAATTTGGCCTTTCAACAGACATTCGGGACCCCGAAAAACGATCTCAAGGAGATGATCTACGCGCTCGGGGAGGACGAAGGTCTCGTCGCATGGATCTTTGCAGCGCTCGAGGGTAGCTGCGAAACTTCCGGATTCAAGTGCCGGCTCTCGAGCGCCGGGGGGGAGGAACAGTGGTATATCTGTTCAGCCCGGAGAGCGCCGTCCAGCGGCAACGGCTGGTTGCTGCGGTTCCGGGAGATCCAGGACACTGGAGACTATGGGGCGATCATCGAGTACACCGGAGCGGCGACGATCCTCATCGAGGATGACGCCACCATATCAGCCGTGAACACGGAGTTCGAACAGCTCTCCGGGTACCCCCGCAGGGAGATCGTCGGCATAAAGCGGCTGACCGACTTTATCGCATACGAAGATGAGCGCCGGCGGCTCATGGGATACCACGTCATCCGGGGAAGTGACCCTGCGGCTGCGCCAAAAAACTACTCTTTCTCGTTCATGGACCGAGCCGGGGCCACCCACATCGTCGAGGTCACCATCGGTATGATCCCGGGGATAAACCGGTCGGTGATGTCGCTCCTCGATGTGACTGAGCGGAGGCGGGCTGAACAGGCGCTACAGGAGAGTGAAGAACGGCTGAGCCTTGCGTTCACGGTTGCAAACGACGGATTGATCGATTGGAATCTCAGCACCGGGATGATCTTTTGTAGTCCACGGTGTCTCGCGATGCTCGGCTACGAACCCGGGCAGTCTCCGCCCACGATCTCCTCGCTCCTCTCACCCATCCACCCCGACGACCGCAGCCGCGTGGATGAAGCACTCGATGGCATAATTGCCGGGAAGAGCGATCGCCTCGATATGGTGTTTCGGGTGCAGTCAACATCCAAAAAATGGATCTACGTGCTGAAACGGCTCAAAGTAGCCATGCGAGATTTCGATGGGACGGCACTCCGGATCGTGGGGACGTACTCTGATGTCACCGAGAGTAAAGAGGCTGAGAGAAAACTCCTGATCCAGAAGATGGCGATGGAGTCGTCGCTCTCCGGCATCACCCTGACCGACCTTGACGGAAGGATCGTCTATGTCAACCGGGCCTGCCTCGCTATGCACGGGTGGGAGAAGGAGGAGGTCATCGGGAAACCGATCTCATCGGTTTTTTGGCCCAAACGAGGCGATAACGAGCGGATCATGAAAGAGGCTCTCCGGGATGGCACATGGTTCGGGGAGGTGGAGATCGTGCGGCTGGACGGGACGACTTTCCCCATGCAGCTTGCCCTCTCCGTCGTCACCAGCGAATCAGGCGAGCCCCTCTACCTGATGGGCTCCGGGATCGATAAGACCGAACGGAAACTGGCCGAACAGGACCTCCGGATCCGTGACATGGCCATAGCATCTTCGCTCAATGCGTTCAC